>JBOHTB010000084.1:0-11089 GCA_050733435.1 Gemmatimonadaceae bacterium
GCTCCACGCCCAGCGGCCCGCGCTTTCGAGGGGTGTTCACGCGTACGTCACCATAGACACTCCGATCGTCGCACTTACACACGTGCGGGTGATCGATGGAACGGGCGCTCCGCCGAGCGATGATCAGACCCTCATCATCCGCGACGGCCGGATCGCCGCACTCGGAGGCTCGCGCTCCGTCGCCGTGCCCGCTGGCGCGCAGGTCCTGGACCTCAGTGGAAAGACCGTGATTCCTGGATTGGTGATGGTCCACGAGCACCTCTTCTATCCGACCGGCCCAGGTATCTACGGAAATCTCGCCGAGAGTTTCACGCGACTTTATCTGGCCGGCGGCGTGACGTCGATGCGGACCGGTGGCAATCTCAATGGCTTTGGCGACATCGGGATCAAGCGCGACATCGACGCCGGACGGAAGCCTGGGCCGTGGATCGATGCCACTGCGCCTTATCTCGAAGGCAAGGGTCTCGGCCTCGACCAGGTGCACGAGCTCACCGGCGCTGACGACGCTCGGCGCATGGTCGACTACTGGGCCGATGCGGGCGCGACATCGTTCAAGGCGTACATGCACATCACGCGCGCCGAGCTCGGCGCGGCGATCGCCGAGGCGCACAAGCGCGGCTTTAAGCTGACGGCGCATCTGTGCTCGGTGACGTATCGCGAAGCCGCGTCACTCGGCATCGACAACCTCGAGCACGGATTCTTCGTTTCTACAGATTTCGTCGCCGGCAAGAAGCCCGATCAGTGTCCCGGCCAGAACGTGGGCGTGGACGCGCTGGCTAAAGTGGATCCGAACAGCGACGCAGTGAGGTCACTGATCAGCGATCTCGTCAGGCATCGCGTCGCGCTGACATCGACGCTCACCGTTTTCGAGACTTTCGTTCTGGGACGTCCGCTGCCCCCTGGGCTGGAAGTACTAGAGCCTCAGCTACGCGCGCAATTCGAGCAACGACATGCGGCGGTTGATACGAACAGCACTTCGATATACGGCGTGGCGTTTACCAAAGCTCGGGCGATGGAGCTGGCGTTCGCGCGCGCGGGTGGGGTCTTGCTCGCCGGCACCGATCCGACCGGAATCGGCGGCGTCATTCCCGGTTACTCCAACCAGCGCGAGATCGAGTTATTGGTGGAAGGCGGATTCACGCCGCTCGAGGCGATCCGCATCGGGACTTTGAACGGCGCGACGTTTCTCGGACGGGCGAATCGCGCTGGCTCGATCGCGATTGGAAAGGATGCGGATCTGGTCGTAATTGCCGGTGACCCTGCAACCCGAATCGGCGATTTGCGAAACGTGCAAATCGTGTTCAGGCAGGGTGTGGGCTACGATCCCGCGAAGCTGATCGAATCCGTGAAAGGCAAAGTCGGTCTTTTCTAGTTGCAGCCTACCGGTAATCCCTCCTCGCCTAAGCAGGATATGATCGACGTGTCGGTTCGACATATCACGTTCGTAATCGCAATTCTTTCAGTGTTATCAGGGACGGCCGGCGGACAAGCGGAGCGCGTGTTCGATGACGCCGCGCCCGCAAACTGGATCGCGCCGGCAAAGGTGCCGGGCGATTCGTTCACCGTCTTTCACGCTCGACGAACCTTTTCGCTCGACAAAGCGCCAACGCGATTTTTGGTTCACCTGTCGGCCGACAATCGGTACCGACTTTATGTGAACGGCGTGCAGATGTCGTCGGGCCCGCAGCGCTCTGACGTTACACACTGGCGCTACGAGACGATCGATCTCGCGCCGCAGCTGCACGCGGGCCGCAACGTCATCGCCGCGGTGGTCTGGAACTGGGGCGCAGCTCAACCCGTCGCGCAGCACAGTCATCGTACGGGATTTCTCGTGCAGGGCGACGGCCCTGTCGAAGCAGCGCTCGTCAATACCAGCTCTGCGTGGAAGGTGCTCGTCGATTCCGCGTACGCCCCGATCGTGATCACCTCCAGAGACATGGGCAACTACTACGCTGCCGCGCCAGGCGATTCAATCGATGGCGCGCGGTATCCGTGGGCCTGGGAAACCTCTCAGTACGTCGACGACGCGTGGAGTACGCCCGCGATCGTCGGAGACGTGAGACGACGCGCGATGCCGCCCGATGATTACGGCGAAGTGTCCGGATGGCAACTGGAGCCGCGGTCGATTCCTCCGATGGAGGAGAAAGAGCAGCGGCTCGCGAGCGTTCGTCGCGCTATCGGTGTCCAAACCGACGGCGCGTTTCTTCGCCACAGTAGCGATCTCGTGATTCCCGCTCGTACGACCGCCTCGGTTTTGCTCGATCAATCGCATACTACCAATGCTTATCCGATCCTCGAAACTAGCGGGGGCGCCGGAAGCATCGTGCGCGTCACTTACGCGGAAGCTCTCGTCGACGCGAAGGGCCAGAAAGGAAATCGAAACGACGTCGACGGACGCACCATTCATGGCGTGCACGACGTCTTCCTCCCCGACGGCGGAGCGCATCGACGCTTCGCTACTCTGTACTGGCGCTCTTTCCGCTACATCCAGCTCGACATCACCACGCGTGACCAGCCGCTCCGCGTCCACGATTTCCACGGAGTCTTCACGGCATACCCGTTCGTGGAACACGGTCAATTCGCCAGCGATTTACCCTGGCTCACCGACATGTGGCAGATGAACTGGAACGGCGCCCGCATCGGGGCGTTCGAGACGTACATGGACACTCCGTACTGGGAACAGCTCCAGTACATCGGCGACACGCGCATCCAGTCGCTGATCTCGCTCTACGTCGCCGGTGACGACAGACTCATGCGTCAGGCGATCGAACACTTCGACGAGTCGCGCATCCCCGAAGGCCTCACGACCAGTCGCTATCCCTCATCGCTGACGCAGATCATTCCTCCCTTCTCGCTGATTTACGTCGCGATGGTGCACGACTACTCCATGCTCCGCGATGATGCCCCATTCATACGCGCGCGACTCCCGGGAATTCGCGGCATCCTCGATTGGTACGCGCGACACGTCGACTCCACCGGCATGCTCGGCGCCATGCCCTACTGGAACTACGTCGATTGGACTCCGCGTTGGGATCGCGGCGTTCCGCCCCGCGCCGACACCGGCCACTCGGCGACGATCAGCCTACTATATGTATACGCGCTCGAGAGAGCAGCGGAGCTCGAGCAGTCACTCGGAACGCAAGGCGCCGCGACTGACTATCGCGCGCGGGCGCAGGCAGTGCGCGCAGCCGCACGCGCACACGCATGGGATCCCACGCGCGGTCTCTTTCGTGACTCGCCCGACACCAGCTCATACAGTCAGCAGACGAACGTGCTCGCAATTCTCGCCGATGCCGTCCCGACCGCAATGCAGCGACCGGTGATGGAGCGCGTGCTCGCGGACAGTACGCTCACGCACGCGTCCTATTATTTCAGCTTCTACGTTTTCGAAGCGCTGCGCAAATCAGGACTCGGCGATCGCTACATCGAACAGCTCGCGCCATGGCAGGGGATGCTGAAGCTCGGTCTGACATCCGCACCAGAGAATCCCGAGCCGACGCGGTCAGACACCCACGCCTGGTCCGCTCACCCGAATTACGGTTTGCTCGCCACCGTACTCGGCGTACGTCCATCGAGTCCAGGATTTCGCACAGTGCGCATCACCCCCGCGCTGGGTCCGCTTCGTCGCGCCGAGGGCCGTGTGCCACACCCACTCGGCGACATCGTGGTTTCGTTCGCGAGAGAAAGCCAAAATGGACTCCGTGCTGATATCACGCTTCCGCCCGGGCTCTCGGGCGAGCTCGTGTGGCAGGGCGCGCATCGACTCCTACACGAAGGGCACCAGCTCGTCCAAGTCCGCTGATTAACGGCGGTGCTAGGTACCGGGTACCGGGTACCGGGTACCGCTTTTCAAGTTGTACCGCCTTCCACGTTATTCATGCCTTGACACGCATATGCTCTCTGGCGTATATTCATCGCCATGCAATCCGTGTTCGAGATCATCGCCGAGCCAAACCGGCGCGCGATACTGGGCTTGTTGGTTTCTTCAGAGCGGTCCGTGGGAGAAATCGAGAGCAAGCTGCGCATGACTCAGCCGACCGTGTCCAAGCACCTGCGTGTGCTCCGCGACGCCGGCTTCGTGGAATCGACGGTGGATGCTCAGCGCCGCGTATACCGGCTGAAGCCGGAGCCACTGCAGGAATTGGAGAAATGGCTCGCTCCATTCCGAAGCTTCTGGTCCACTCAGGTGGATGCGCTCGAACGCCACCTCGACCGCGTCAATCCATCAACACCACCGAAAAGGAAGCCAAGGAGAAAAAGATGACCACTAGCCAGAAATACGAACCGGGTCCGGCCACAGGCGCCCAGGTGCGAAAGGAAGGAGAGGGTGAAACCTGGACGCTCGTCCTCGACAGAGACCTTCATCATCCGCCGGAAAAAGTCTGGCAGGCGCTTACTGAGCCCGAGCAGCTGCGCGAGTGGGCGCCGTTCGATGCCGATCGGAGCCTGGCGACCGCCGGAAGCACCGTGAAGCTCACGACGGTGGGAGCACCCGGTCCGCACGTCACCGAAACGAAAATCACGCGAGCCGATGCTCCCAAAGTCCTCGAGTACAACTGGGGCGGTGGGAATATCCGGTGGGAGCTCAAGCCCTCCGGGCGCGGCACGCACCTGACTCTGTGGGCGAATATCGGTCGCAAATGGATCTCGATGGGCGCTGCGGGTTGGCACATCGCGCTCGATGTCCTGGATCACCTTCTCAGCGGAGACCACGTTGGCCGCATCGTCGGTCCCGAAGCGATGCAGTTCGACGGATGGCAGCGGTTGAACGCCGAGTACGCAAAGCAGTTCGGCGTTGAAGCTCCTAAATGGTAGTGTGCGCGGCGCTCAGGTTTTTCGCGTCGAGATGGACTCGATCACCGCTTGCAGCGACGAGTACCGCGGCGCGTATCCCAGTCTCTGGCGTGCTTTGGCGATGCTTCCATTCGGCGAATGGGCGATGTGGTCCCACGTTGCCGCCGCCTCGTCTTCCGTGACGGTGTGTCGCCACTCTTCCCACGGCAGAAACTCGAGTCGCGGTCGCTGACCGAAGTGCGCGTACATCGCTTCGGCGTAATTACGCAAGCTCATTGGTGCGGGCGACACGACGTGGAAGCTTTCGCCGATTGCGTCATCGGCGTGATCGAGCGCCAGCTCAAAGGCCTGCGCGACATCGTCGGCGTGCACGTGATGCACAGTTTCCATTCCTTCATTCGGTAGCACCAGCACGTCACCGCGCGAGATACGCGTGAACACGTCGGGATTGAAATGCCCGGCCGGATTGACGGGATTCCATCCGGGCCCGACCAGATGACCGGGGTGAAGAACCGTGGCGCGCGCATCGCCGCGCCGCGTGGCGTCGAGCAGTAGCTGTTCGATGGCCGCCTTTTTGATTCCGTAATCGCCGAACGGATGTCGAGGCATGTCTTCAGTCACTCCGCTTCCCTCTTCCCGCTTCCCGCTTCCCGCCCCATGCACCCACATCGTTCCGCAATGAAGCAGCAGCGTGTGCCGAGGACTTAGTGCGTCGACGAGCTGCTGCGCGCTGGCGGGAGTGAAGCAAATGAGATCGACGACCGCATCGGCGTCCAGCGCACCGATGCGCGATCCGAAGCTTCCTGTTTTCTCCTCGGCCACGCGATCGATCTCGATATTCTTTACGTCGTTCCACGCGCGATCCGGAACGTACGGGCCGCGCTTGCCACGGCTGGCGACGATGACGTCGTGACCGGCGTCAACCAGTCGCGGAACGAGAAAGGTGCCGATGTGTCCGGTACCGCCGATGACGACAATTCGCACTCGAACAACGTACAGCGTTGGTTGGCGACCGCCAGCCTCGTGGGCCCGCGCGCACCTGAGCGGCCGCGCTTTGATTCGCTAGTTTCAAAGCACTATGTCTGCAAGAGATCGCGCTCCGTCTAGTTTCGACGGTCGCTATGCAAAGGAATTTCTGGCCGGATGGGGCACGATGGACTTCAACGGCCACATGGGAAATACGGCGTACTTGAATCTCGCCGCCGACGTGCGCATGGCATTTTTCGCGGAGCACGGATTCCCGCCGACTGAATTCCGCCGGCTGGCGATTGGTCCGGTGATCAAGAAGGAGGAGCTCGAGTACTTCCGCGAAATTGGTCTGCACGAGAAAGTCACGGTTACCTACGCGGTGTTGGCCATGAGCGCCGATGGTGCTCGATTCAGCATCGAGAACGAGATCTGGTCGGCGAGCGGCGAGAAAGCGGCGGTGGTGCGCTCGACAGGTGGCTGGCTCGATCTCCGTGCGCGCAAGTTGATCGCGCCGCCGGCGGAATTGTTCGCTGTCTTCGCGCAGGTTCCGAAAGCTCCGGGATTCGTCGAGCTGCCGCCTCGCGGTCAGCCGGTGAGCACCGGTTAGCGTCAGCTTACGTAACTTTGTGGAATGAGCCAGGGCTACCGCTCGGTCATTCAGGTTTCGTCAATCCGTAAGACCTACGGAAAACTGGTAGCAGTCGAAGACGTCTCTTTCGACGTCGACGACGGCGAGATATTCGGCCTTATCGGTCCAAATGGCGCTGGCAAGACGACCACGATGGAATGCGTCGAAGGAATTCGCCGCCCGAACTCCGGCTCCATCACAGTGCTCGGCCTCGATCCCATCCGCAATATCTACGAGCTGCAGGAACGCATCGGGGTGCAGCTCCAGCAGGCGCAGCTTCAGAAGCGGATTAAAGTGTGGGAGGCGGCGCATCTATGGGCGTCGCTTTACAAACGACCTGTCGCGATCGGTGACCAGCTCCTCGAGCAGCTCGGATTGGTCGAGAAGCGTAACGCCTGGTTCATGACGCTTTCGGGCGGACAGAAGCAGCGCTTGTTCATCGCGCTCGCCTTGATCAATGATCCCGAAGTCGTCTTCCTCGACGAGCTCACGACCGGGCTCGATCCACAGGCGCGCCGGATGATCTGGGAGTTGGTGCGCGGCATTCGCGATCGCGGCAAAACCGTTTTCCTGACGACGCATCTGATGGAAGAAGCCGAGCGTTTATGCGACCGCGTGGCGATAATCGAGCACGGAAGGATCATCGACATCGACCAACCGCAGCGACTCGTCGACAAATACTGTCCGGAGAGGAGCGTGACTTTGGCGACCGTCGACGCCAATGCCTCGCAAGCGCTTTCTCGAATTCCCGGCGCACGCGTCGCACCACAGAACGATTCCCGCTATACGATCAGCGGAGCGGGAGAGCGATTTATCACGGATGTCATCCGTTGCCTGTCAGAGAATCACATCACTGTCACGGATTTCCGGACAGAGACGCCGAATCTCGAGGATGTATTTCTGAAGCTTACCGGGCATTCGCTGCGGGATTGAAGGCGGGAAGAGGGAAGCGGGAAGAGGGAAGCGGGACGCGGGACGCGGGAAGCGGGAAGCGGGAAGCGGAACGCAGAAGGGCCTGCTGACCGAGGACTCGGACCAAGGGCATTGCTGATCGCGGACTGATCGAGGACCGAGGACGCGGACTACTGAGAACTCCGGACTCAACGCGTCGGGGCGAAGACCGGTTTCTCGCGCACCGAACGACGCTGCTACCCGCTGCCCGCTAAACGCTGAGAGCCTAATCGCTGAGAGCCTATTCGCTGAGCGCTGCAAACGCTCGGGATAGATCTCGTGGCCTAAAGGCGAAAGCAGTTGCCTGTGCCGCTACGCCAACGAAACTGTCAAGACCTTTGCCCAGAGCATGCAGCTAGTAACTGCCGCCTCGCACCAGTGAGTAAGAGCAGTTGCAGTTCGCAGTTAGTCCGCGTCATCGATCCTCAATCAGTCCGCGATCGTCGATGCAGTTAGTCCGAGCCCTCGGTCTACCGCGTCCCGCTTCCCGCTTCCCGCTTCCCGCCCTCGCTTCCCACCGTCTACAGGTATTTGTACGTGCACCCATGCGTCTGAGCCTGATTGATCGCGACGACCATCGCCGGTACGAGGAACACCCCCGGCAGCATGTTGGCCTCGAATTCTTTCCGAACATCAGCCGCCTTGTCGCCGCCTAGCATTCCCATGAAGAGATTGAAGGCGTTGTTGCAAAGGATGAACACCGCTCCGCGCTGTTGAAGCGCCGAGATCGAGGAGTCACCCGGAATCGCGATTGGAGCGCCTGAAACGAAGAGGGCGTTCGCCCCGCTCGGTGCGGCCGCGAACACGTTCGAAGTCGCGGCTGCGTTGTTCCCATCCATCACCTTGAGTATCGAGCCGATGTTGTACTTCTGCCACATCGCGTCGTTGAACGCCATCAAGGTCGTCATGCCGTACAAGCTCACCACGGCCGTCGCGTCCGGGTTCGTAACCTTGTAGGTGTCGCGCAGAGTGTTCAGATAGTTGCGAACGTGGATAAGTCCCATGCCGCTGTCAGGGTTCGGCATGTCGAAGAACTGCCGGTGCTTCCCCGTAATCGAGCCGAGCCATTTGTCGCTCGGCACAATGTCATCGTGGCGAGTGGAAGGAGCGGCAAACGCTTTCGGTACCGAGCCCGTGAGACCGATGGCAACCGCTCCCGCCGCGATCGTCGCGAGGAATTCTCTGCGTTTTGGAGATGTGGTGTTCGTCATAGGTGCTGCTCCGTGAAGTGGCGAGTGCTCGATGAGCGCTCATCCTGGTGATTTGAAGCGCTGGATCTCATGCTGGTGACTTGAGTACGGATCTCATCCTGGTGGTTTGAACCGCTGAAACGATTACGGTGTGTTGTGAGTTGTCGCCGCGGCGCGCAACGGCACGACGTGATAGTCAGCGCCCGGAGGCTTTCCTCCATGTGGCCAGTCCTGACCTATGGCAGAAAAGTTCGGTCGCGGGCGAGTGTCGATATAAGTCGCGACATCGAACGACTGTTGTTCGGTAAGACGGACGGCGTGATCGAAAGGCATCGTCGCGTGGATGAACGACGCAGCGATTATGATGTTCGCCATTCCGGCGCCGATATTGAACGAGCGTGCACCCCAAACCGGCGGCGCGAGTCGCGTTCCCTGGCCGTCCGCACCGTGACATCGCGTGCACGTCGACGCAAAGATCGAAACTCCGCGAGTTAAGTTTCCATTGAGAGGTTGAAGGCGAGGCAGGCCCTGCCCTTGCATTTGTGCGCCGACGGGAATGCCGCTGGAAAGAAATGCGAGGTACGCGACTATGTCGTGCATGTCGCGACCGGAAGGAGCCAACGGTTTGCCGTTCAGACTCCGCACGAAGCAGTCGTTTATCCGGTCTTCGATGAGATCGACCTTTCCGCTTCTCGCGCGATACTGCGGAAAACGCGCGTAGCTCCCGACCCACGGCATCGCACCGGGACGCAAGCCGCCGTCGAGATGACAACTCGCACAGCGAAGTGAGTTGCCGACATTGTGCGGCAGGCTGTCGGGTGTCGCGAGGAGAATCGCGCGTCCACGGAGCGCGGACACGCGATACCCGCTGTCGCTCAGCTGCTTCTCCGAAGGTGCACGAAACGGCACGTACGTCGTGTCGGGTCGAGACGAATTGACTATCGAAGTCCGGGCGCGCGTGAACGCGTCGTTCGCGGCGGGGAGGAGCAGGAGACCCGAAATAGATAGCGCACTTCCGACTACGAGAGAACGCAGCGTGAGCTCCGCGTTGGTGGGCAGGGTGGGCAGCGCGACCTGCTTTTGGCACCCCTATGTATGCCGGACCTGGTGCGAGCGCAAGGCTGACGAACGTCGTGCGGAATTACTGTATACTTGACGAGTGATGAAACGTTTGATCGTCGCTCTGTGTGCCGTCCTGGTTTCACACAATCTCGCCGCACAGGACTCTGTGAGAACGTTCGTCTGGCAGCCATCGCCCGGACATACCCAGATGCCGATCTGGCCGAGTGTGATTCCAGATGCGCAGCCGGTACCCGGACCGGAAGTCGCTGTAACGAGGATGAAGACGAGCCTGGTCGCCGGAAGACCGTGGACTTATGTCGCTCCCGTCTCGCGGCCGACGATGACAGTCTACCCGCCAGTCGGAAGAAATACTGGCGTGGCGGTAGTCGTGTTTCCGGGTGGCGGCTACCGCATCCTCGCCATCGATCTCGAAGGCACGGAGGTCTGCGACTGGCTGACGTCGAGAGGGATCACTTGCGTCTTGTTGAAATACCGAGTGCCGGGCGTTCGACCGTCGGGGCCGCAGCCGTTGTCGGGACCTTATCCGCAGTCACCAATGGCGCTGGAAGACGCGCAACGAACAGTGGGGCTCGTCCGCTTTAACGCAATGAAGTGGCACATCGATCCGCATAAGATCGGCGTGCTTGGATTTTCGGCGGGGGGGCATCTCGTTGCAGCAATCGGCACGCATTTCGACAAGCGCATCTATCGCGCTGTCGACGCCGCGGATCGCGTAAGCTGTCGGCCGGATTTTGGCGTCGCGATTTATCCGGGACACCTGTCGATGGCTGCCAATAGTTTCCGGTTGAATCCCAACGTTCCGGTCACGAGCCGCACGCCGCCGACTTTTCTGTTGCAGAACGAGGACGACCACATCGATCGCGTCGAGGACGCGCTGTCCTACTACGCCGCGCTCAAGAAAGCAGGCGTTCCGGTGGAGATGCATTTGTACGCGCAGGGCGGCCACGCGTTTGGGCTTCGCCGCACGAAATATCCGGCGACCGCATGGCCGCAACTCGTGGAGACCTGGCTCACGACTATAGGAATGACGCGATAGACGCTGAAGGGCGGTGCCAGGTACCCGGTACCTGGTACCGCCTTTCAAGTTCTGCCTTCGCACTTCGCCGCTTGACCGAACTTTCGACAGATTCTCCTTCATACATGACGAACCCACTGCGCGGACTCGGCCAGCTCACCTGGATGGAGATCAAGATTTTCCTTCGTGAGCCCCTGGGCGCGATCGGAACGATAGTGATTCCAGTCGTCGTCTTCGTCGTGCTCGGCAAAGCAACGGCGGGCGCGAGACTCCCATCGGCAGGTCCGATGAACAATCTCCTCGGACCCGGCGGAATACCGACTCTGGTGTCGATCCTCATCACGATCAGCGCGGTGTTGTCGCTGGCGAACATCATCTCGATCTACCGCGAGGGCGGCATCCTGAAGCGGTTGCGGGCAACCCCGCTTCGACCGTGGACGATTCTTACCGCGCACGTGC
>JBOHTB010000085.1:0-6559 GCA_050733435.1 Gemmatimonadaceae bacterium
GCCCCTAACTGCGCTCGTTCGCTCTGCTCACTCGCGGGTCTCCTTGGTCGCTCCCTGAATGTCGCCTGCGCCCCGACCCCTCCGACTCCCCAACGGGATCTGGTCGGCGCGCCGATCTCAGTCCGCGCAATAATTCACCGCGTCCGGCGCCGGCACCGCGCACATTCGTACGGGCCGATCCGGGCGGTCGCGGCCGTTAGGGGGCGCGCTAAGACGAATACGCGTTGATAGCTCGTGACCAAATAGGACTCTCTGCGGGAGAGGCGTGGTGTCCTCGCAGGCAACTTAAGGGAGCGACCAAGGAGACCCGCGAGTGAGCAGAGCGAACGAGCGCAGTTAGGGGCTCCGCCCGAGCGACCGTTGTTGCCGAAGAGGATACCACGCCTCGACCCAAACAGAGATGCCCGGCCCAGCACGAATGAAAAAGCTATTCGTCGAGAATCGCGTCGCTGACGAAGTAGCCACCACCGGCCCGGACCGCGGATGCGATGCTGCGGCGAGTGTCGTCCACGTCGTCCTCGCGCGAGTCGAGCATACCACGATTCTCACGGAACCGCCGACCGGCCTCGATACAGAAAAGACCGCAGAGCGCCAGCTCGCGCTCGCACTGCTCAACTCCGCGCTCGTCAATCAGACTCTGCGTCCGCGCGATCACACACGCAGTCGCAAAGAGATCGATCGCCATGTCAGCGAGACGCTCGAGCACCAGCTGGCTGTCGACGATCTTTTCCCTGTGCCTGATGATCACTCTGTCCGTCGCCGCACCCAGCTCGGCCACGTGCTTCTCGAAATAGTCCTTGTGCTTCGTGAGCCTGTCGTCAAGCTCGATGTCGAGCGTCGATGTCTGGCCCAACCGCAGCTTCACCCGCGACGTTGCGTAGCCGCCAAGCATTCCCAAATTCCGAAGTGGGCGACGCAGGGCTGATCCAACTTCCTTGAGCGCCTGGGCCGGCGCCTGAACTCCGTTGAGCGCGATGAACAGTCGCAAGACTTCGTTCGCGCCCTCGAAGATCCTGTTTATGCGCGAGTCGCGGAGGATCCGCTCGTACGGATACGGTTTCACGTATCCGCGACCACCGGCGAGCTGCACCATTTCGTCCGCGGCCCGCCACACCATCTCGCTCGCAAATACTTTCGCGCACGCCGCCTCGAGCGAGAAATCGTTGTCGCCCCGGTCCACCAGCGACGCGAGAACGCCGAGCATGGCGTCGGATGCGTAGATGTCGCTGGCGATGCGCGCGAGCTTGCGCTGAGTTATCTCGAAATCGTTGAGTGGACGGCCGAACTGGATGCGCTGCTCGCCGTAAGTTGCCATCTGACTGAGCGTGCGCTTGGTCCCGCCAGTGCATCCCGCCGCGAGCGTAAGCCTGCCCGCGTTCAAAACATGCACGGCCACGCTGAATCCCCGACCGACGCTGCCGAGGACGTGGTCCGCTGGAACCTGAAGGCCCTCGTAACTGAGCTCTGCCTGCGTCGATCCGCGGATGCCAAGCTTCCGTACCGTTTCGACGACGCTAAAGCCAGGCATGTCCGGGCGAATGAGAAAAGCAGTGACGCGGTGCGCGGACTCGCCCCTGCGCACCACTTGCGTCTGCGCAAAGGTCGCAATCACTCCCGCGCGCTGGCCGTTGCCGATCCAGATCTTCCGGCCGTTGAGACGCCAGTACGACCTGTCCTTGCTCAACGTTGCCGTGGTCTTGATGTTCTGCGCGTCGGAGCCGACATCCGGTTCCGTGAGCGCATACGCGGCTAGAAAATCGCCCCGCGCGAGTGGTGGGAGATATTGCTCCTTCTGCTGGTCGTTACCGTGGAGAACGATCGCCTTCGATCCGAGACCGCAATGCA
Source organism: Gemmatimonadaceae bacterium (assembly GCA_050733435.1). Lineage (GTDB taxonomy): Bacteria > Gemmatimonadota > Gemmatimonadetes > Gemmatimonadales > Gemmatimonadaceae > UBA4720. The sequence continues at coordinate 1,846 of JBOHTB010000085.1, forward strand.
CTCCGACCAGCACTGCGAGCGAAGCATCGATCGCGGACAATGTCTCGAACACGCGCGCATACGCGGACGCCGAGAGCTCCAATCCACCGTATTTCCGGGGAATCGTCAGACCGAGTATTCCGATTTCCGCCAAGGCGCGAATCACAACTTCGGGAATACTCTCCTCTTCGTCGAACTTCGCCGAATCGATCAGATCGCCCTCGAGCGCCCGCAAATCCTTGATCAGCCGTCGCACGCGCCGAGCTTCGTCCGGATGCCGCTCGTCGAGCGGGCGTGGATACGGGAAGAGAAGTGAATCGAGCACGACACCCGCGAAAATGCCGCGTGTGAATGACTGGGTCTGGGGCGCTCCGCCGGGTGATGCCTGACCCTCTGGCACACTGGTGATCGCCGAAGCGCGTCCAGTCACGCCGCGAGCGCTCGACTCGCGCTCAGGCACGCTGCGGATTCGCTGTAGCTTCGCGGTCGGTCAGCCAGCGCCAGTGGATCGCGAAAAGAACTCCCGCGAGGATGATGACCAGGATGCTGCCAACCAGTGACCGCGCAGCATGGAACTTCTGGTTCGCGATAAAATCCTCCCGCTCAGCGTCGTACAGTTTGCGGAGCGCGGCGTCGGAGGAAGCGCTATCGACGACGTTTCCTCGCGCCATCAGAACACCCGATCCGTTCACGGTGACCGGAACGTTCGGTATGCGCGCTGGCCCTTGTCTTCGTGCCTCGATTTTGTAAAGCTCGAAATTGGTCAGCGGACGGCCCGTTCGGCCGTAGCCACCGTTCTCCGCTCTTATTGGGTCACTCAGATCGAACGATGCATCCACAACCGCCTTGATTGCAGCGAGCATCACGACGACCGTTATGAAGCAGACGGCGTAACCATAGGCCTGCGCTGTAAACGATTTTACCGGGTCCATTTGTCGATCTCCTTAGATTTCTGGATGTACAGTCCTCTTCGGCGCTACACTTGCCTGGTCGAAATCCCTAACCGCGCTCCTTCGCTCCAGCAATGCGTGGCGCGGACTCGACCTGCGCCGCTAACGCTTCTGGTTCAGTGACAGGTCGCTCACACGAGTAACTCCGACAAACGTACGCCGTCGGCTTGCCACCAACGAGCGGTCTCTCATTCAGCAGTCGCACCATCGACGTGTTCGTCGCCGGTCCGCCCGCCAACACGAGAGCTGGAACGTACCGCTCGCCAACCGCTCTCTCCAGTGCTTTGAATCGGGCGGACCTCGCATCGCCGACCAGCGCCACTTCAACCGCGCCGTTCAATTCCATGTCGGCGCAGGCGAGGAGGTGACCAAAGGCAGTCGGGTAAGTCGCGAGCGGCTGCGACAGTGATTCCAGCGTGGAAACTGCGCGGCGGCGATAATCGCCGTCGTGTGTCAGCTCGGACATATAAAGAAGGAGCTCGGTCGCAAGTGATGTCCCTGACGGCGTCGCGTTGTCAGTCACGTCGCGCGGGCGCGTGATCAACCGCTCGGCGTCTTTCGCGGTATCGAAAAAAGCACCGGCTTCGTCGTCCCAGAACCATTCGATCGTCGCATCCGCAATCTGCTTCGCGCGCGCGATCCATCGCTCATCGAACGTCAGCTCATAGACGGCAATGAACCCGAGTGCGACAGCGGCATGATCCTCGAGGAAACCGGCAATGCGTGTCACGCCGTCTTTGTGCGAGCGCATCACTCGTCCGCCACGCACCATCTCGCGCGACATGAAGTCAGCGTTGGCGATCGCCATGTCACGAAAATCGTCCCTGTCGAATGCTCGTGCCGCCGCGCTGACGCCACGCAGCATTAGTCCGTTCCACGAGGCAAGGATCTTGTCGTCGCGCGCCGGCCACACCCGTTTCGCGCGCGCTTCGTACAGGACGCGCCCTGCCCGCGCGATGACAGCATCGAGCATTTCTGGATCGACACCGGCGCGAGCAGCTGACTTTTCGCGATCCCGAGCAACGTGGAGAATGTTCTTGCCCTCGAAGTTCCCCCCACGCGAAACGCCGTAGTAGGATTTGAAGACACGGGAATCGGCGCCAAGCAGCGAGTCGATCTCGTCGTCGCTCCAGACATAGAACTTGCCTTCGTGTCCTTCGCTGTCCGCATCGAGCGATGAATAGAATCCACCCTCCGGCGAGGTCATCTCGCGCCCGACCCATTCAACGGTTTCGATAGTGACGCGCCGCACCTCTGGATCGTGGGTTGCCTGCCAGATGTGCGCGCCGAGTCGCGCGAGAAGCGCATTGTCGTACAGCATCTTCTCGAAGTGCGGCGTCTGCCACTCGGCGTCCACCGAGTACCGCGCAAAGCCGCCGGCGATCTGATCGTAGATTCCGCCGCGCGCCATTCTCTGAAACGAGGTAGCCACAATCTCGAGCGCCTTCGTGGCGTTGGACCGCTTCCAGTAGCGCAAGAGAAAATCGAGCGTCATCGTCGCGGGAAACTTTGGCGCGCCGCCGAATCCTCCGTTCTGCTCGTCATAAGCATCGCCAAGCGATTGGTACGCCGCCTCGAGTATCGACGGAGACAATGCGCCACGAGGTTGTGCGCCGATGCGGCTCGTCTCGTAAATCTGTTTCAGGTTCTCCGCTGTCTCAGCCACCGCGCCGCGCCGCTTTGCATATGCGTCACCGACGGATTCGAGCACCCGCTTGAACGAGGGCAGACCGTGTCTGTCATCGGGCGGGAAATAAGTCCCGCCGTAAAACGGGGTGCCGTCCGGCGTGAGAAACATCGTCATCGGCCAACCACCGTGACCGGTGAGAGCCTGCACCGCCTGCATGTAAATGCCGTCGAGGTCCGGTCGTTCTTCTCGATCGACTTTGATGTTCACGAATCTCTCGTTCATCAATCGCGCGATGTCCTCGTCTTCGAACGACTCGTGCGCCATTACGTGACACCAGTGACAGGCCGCGTAACCGATGCTCAGCAGAATCGGCTTGTCTTCGCGTCTGGCGCGTTCGAGCGCGTCATCGCCCCACGGATACCAATCGACGGGATTATCCGCGTGCTTTCGGAGGTACGGGCTTGTTTCGTTGGCGAGTCGATTCGGCATTGCTGGCTGAAAAATGTCGGCTTGCGTACAGAACGAAGCTAGTGCGTGCGAAGCCCGCTAACTCACGTACGTTCGCGGGCTTGCGGATGAGCGCAGCAAACCGCTCCACACAAACGTACGAACCTCACAAGCATGTTACGCAACCAATGCTTGCAACATGTTGGCGTACGCTTATTATGTGGCACTCGCGCACCATTCCGGACGAGACGATGAGAAAAGGCGAAACTACATTCGATGCAGCTCCAGTATCGAAAGCTCTCATGAGCGCTGCGCAGCGCGAGCTCATTGCAAGCGCGATACACGGACGGGAGCTCACGGTTTCCGTGACATCGGATCAGCGCGCGATCATCCGCAACTTGTGCAACGAGCCCGGACTTGCGGCTCATCACTCCGAACAGATTCTCGTCGCGTTCAAGATCGGACTCGCCGAGGCGGCGAATGAATTGCGCGTCCCGCTTGGGCCGGATCGCAACGATCTTCTGTCGCGACTCGTGTCTGCTTTTATCGAAGAGTTCTACGGCGGCAGACGCGGCGTAGCGGATTCCGCGACCTCTCCGGATGCAGGTTCGGCGACTTTGCCCAAGCCGGACCTCGAGAAGTTGCGCGAAGCCCGCGCGTAATCATCGCCAGATCCCGTCGATCGGTGCGATATCGTTCGACACAAGCGACGGCGCCAATCCGAAATTGGTCTCTACCGTGCGCAGCGTGCTGTAGTGGCTGTACGGAACGTCGGAGACCACGCCGGTAATTACCGGTGGACCCAGTATTACCGTATAGACCTGATTCGGCGGCCATCTGCCGGTGACGGACTCACGGAAAGTGCTCGACGCCTCATCGAACGTCACGACGATCACCGTCGATTTCATCGCTACGCTGTCCGAGAGGATAGGCTCCAGAAAACCTCGGATCCAGGTCACCGCGGTTGTAAGCGGGGCGTCATGTCCGTCGTGGATGAGATTGGGAGCGATGAACGTGTAGGCGGCGAGTGAGTCAGGTCTTAGCCACTTCAGGTTCCGCACGTGCGCGCACCACTCGGGGTGCAGGTGAAACTCCTTGAAGCTGAGAAATGGAAAATGCTTCCGCGAGTAGAGTCCCGCGTTGCGGCGAAAGTCACACGTCCTGGGTGCCGCGCTCGTGTCCGGATAGTCTTCCGCGAACGCATCCCACGAAGTGTGCTGCGCCTCGAGGCCGTCGATAACGGTCGGCGCGTCGATCAGAAGCTGAGCGTCGCCGAGGTCACGTCGAGAGTATGCGACTGGATCGGAGACAGCGCGGGAATCGCGCCCGACAAAAGTTCGGCCGGAGATGAGGGCCAGATAGTTCGGGTACGATGGATGCGCGACCGCATAGTAATTCCGAAGCCATGCGCCTCGATGCGCGAGGGAATCCATGTACGGAATTGCGGTGACCTTGACCGCATCTTCGTTTTCGAGGACGATCAGGACGAAATGGTCGAAGTGGTGTTTGCCGGTGATCGACGCCGCGAGGCCCCTGATTTTGGGTAGAGGAGTGTCGCGCCCGCATGATGTCTGGGAGCAGCCAGCTAAGATTGCCAGGATAACAGGTGGGCGGTTGTGATCTGCGATTCGCGTGTGTGACTTGAGCGAACGATTACCTCAAATCGGGTGCCCGCGCGTGGCCTGTTCGCCTGATATCTCCTTAATTG
>JBOHTB010000086.1:0-45084 GCA_050733435.1 Gemmatimonadaceae bacterium
CGGATTGCGTGACGCCGCCCGTTATCCAGCGGAACATCATCGAGAATCCGGGCTGGTACACAGCCTACACGCCGTACCAGGCCGAGATCGCGCAGGGCAGGCTCGAAGCGCTGCTCACCTTTCAGACGGTGGTAAGCGACCTCACCGGCCTCCCAATAGCCAACGCATCGCTCTTGGATGAAGGGACCGCTGCCGCCGAAGCCATGACGATGAGCTACGGCCTCAAGGGTAAACCAGGCAAGGAGGTCTTTCTCGTCGCGTCCGAGTGTCATCCGCAGACGATCGACGTAGTCCAGACGAGGGCGGCGGTTCGCGGCATAACTGTACGCGTATCGAGCTACGAGGATTTCGAGATTGGGCCAGACGTGTTCGGCGCGCTCATTCAGTATCCAACGACCGACGGGGCGGTGCTCGACTACACGAAGCTGTGTGAGGACGTCCACGCCGCCGACGCGCTGGTGACCGTGGCCGCCGACCTTTTGAGTCTCGTGCTTCTCACGCCGCCCGGCGAATGGGGTGGAGACATCGCCGTCGGAAATACGCAGCGCTTCGGAGTTCCGCTCGGCTACGGCGGTCCGCACGCAGCGTATTTCGCGACACGCGACGAGTTCAAGAGACACATCCCCGGACGGATTATCGGCGTCTCGCGCGACGCGGATGGCAGGCCCGCGCTAAGGATGGCACTGCAGACCAGGGAACAGCACATTCGCCGCGAAAAAGCGACGAGCAACGTCTGCACTTCCCAGGTGTTGCTCGCAGTCGTCGCCAGCATGTACGCTGTCTATCACGGGCCGCAGGGACTCACGCGCATCGCCCGTCGCGTGCACGGATTCACGACCGCACTCGCGGAAGGACTGCGCCGTCTCGGTTACACGATCGCGCACGACGATTACTTCGACACCATTCGCGTGGGACTGGGCAAGCGGAGCCAGCAGCCGATCCTCGACGAAGCGCGGAGCCGCCGGATAAATCTTCGGGCGATGGAAGACCGGAGCATCGTCATCGCGCTCGACGAGACGGTCACCGAGGAGGACATCGCACATCTCTTCGCGTCCTTCAACGGGGGAACCGATCCCGATTTCACGGTGGACGACCTCGCGTCCGGCGTCGATTTGCGTTACGACGAACGGTTCAACAGAACCACACCGTTCCTGACGCACCCCGTCTTCAACAAGCACCACGCCGAGACGGAGATGCTGCGCTACATGAACAAACTGCAATCGCGCGATCTGTCGCTCGTGCACTCCATGATTCCGCTCGGCTCCTGCACCATGAAGCTGAACGCAACGGCGGAGATGATGCCGATTACCTGGCCGGGATTCGCGAAGATCCATCCGTTCGCGCCACTCGATCAGGCGGACGGATATCAGCGGCTATTCGACGAGCTCGAGCGCGAGCTGGCCGAGATTACCGGCTTTGCCGCGGTATCGCTGCAACCGAACGCGGGATCTCAGGGCGAATTCGCCGGCTTGCTGGTGATTCGCGCCTATCACGCATCGCGCAATGAGTCCGCTCGTAACGTGTGCCTGATTCCGCAATCCGCGCACGGCACCAATCCGGCGAGTGCGGTGATGGCGGGCATGAAGGTGATCGTCGTCAAGACGGATGCGCGGGGGAACATCGACGTCGCCGATTTGCGGGCGAAGGCAACCGAGCACGCAAAGGATCTTGGCGCGCTGATGGTGACGTATCCATCAACGCATGGCGTGTTCGAGGAATCGATCGTCGAGATCTGCGACGTCGTCCACAAGGCGGGCGGCCAGGTCTACATGGACGGCGCGAACATGAACGCGATGGTCGGACTCTGCCGCCCCGCGGATATTGGTGCCGACGTGTGTCACCTCAATCTGCACAAGACTTTCTGCATCCCGCACGGCGGCGGCGGACCGGGGATGGGACCGATCGGCGTCGCGAAGCATCTCGTCGAATTTCTGCCTGGACATCCGGTAGTGCGATTGAATGAGCGTGCTGAAGTCGGAGCGGTATCGGCGGCGCCGTGGGGAAGCGCGAGCATTCTCCCGATCTCGCACGCCTACATCAAGCTCATGGGGCGCGAGGGACTGGAATACGCAACGAAGATCGCGATCCTCAACGCCAACTACATCGCCAAGAGACTCGAGCCGCATTTTCCGATTCTGTACAAGGGCGTGCACGGGACAATTGCGCACGAATGCATCGTCGACACGAGAGTCGTGAAGCCTACGACGGGCGTCGATGTCGAGGACATCGCGAAGCGGCTGATGGATTACGGGTTCCACGCACCGACCGTCTCGTTTCCGGTACCGGGCACGCTGATGATCGAGCCGACGGAGAGCGAGCCGAAAGAGGAGCTCGACAGGTTCTGCGATGCACTCATCTCCATTCGTGATGAGATTCGGGAGATAGAAACCGGAGAAGCCGACAAGGACGACAACGTCCTCAAGAATTCGCCGCATACGCTCGCCCGGGTAACGGCCAGCGCCTGGACGCATCCGTACACGAGAGAGAAGGCTGCGTTTCCGGCGGAGTGGACGCTCGACTCGAAGTTCTGGCCCGCGGTTGCCCGCGTCGAGAGCGCATACGGCGACAGGAATCTCGTCTGCTCGTGCCTTCCGACAGATTCCTACGTCGAGGCTGACGCGGCCTCTACCTGAGCATGGCCGAAGCAATCAGTCTCAACGCTGCCGAAACCGCGCTCGTCCTGATCGATTTGCAGGGCGGCGTTCTGCAGCGGCAGACGAGCCCTCATTCTGCCGCTGATGTGCTCGCGAGGTCAGCGAAGCTTGCGAAGCGATTCCGCGAGGTCGGCGCGCCTGTGGTTCTGGTGAACGTCTCGTACTCGCCAACTGGCGAAGACCGTCTCAAGCAGCCGACGGATGCGCCGATGATGGGAACTCCCGAGCCGGGCTGGGACAAGCTCTCGCCTGATCTGGGCACCAGCGACAAGGACATCCTGATAACGAAGCGCCAGTGGGGCGCGTTCTATGGTACCGCGCTCGATCTGCATTTACGCCGGCGCGGAATCACGACGATCGCAATCGGCGGCATCGCGACGAATTTCGGTGTCGAGTCGACGGCGCGAGACGCGTACGAGCACGGTTACGCGCTCATCCTGATCGAGGATGCGATGACCGCGCTTTCCGAGGACGCGCACAAGTTCGCCGTTACCACGATATTTCCGCGGCTCGGACGTGTACGATCGACTGACGAAGTTCTGGCGGGACTCAGGAGTGGGGCAAAACGGTAGGGAAGTGGTCGCTACCGTTACTTGAGCTCATCGCGGCAGGCTATCCGCCAACGTGCTTGGCGTACGCGTCCGATTTCAGAAGTGAATCGACCTCCGACGGGCTTGCCGGCTTGAGCTTGATCATCCAGCCGGCGCCGTAAGGGTCGTTGTTCACGAGGGCGGGCTCCTTGTCGAGACGATCGTTGATCGCGACCACCTCGCCGGCAATCGGCGCGAAGAGCTCCGACACAGCTTTTACTGCTTCGATCGTCCCGAAGACATCGTGCTTCGACAGTTTCGTCCCGACCTTCGGTAGCTCGACGTAAACGACGTCGCCCAGCTCGCCCTGCGCATAATCGGTGATCCCGATCTCCACGGCATCGCCGCCGCCCTTGCCCTTGCGGACGTACTCGTGCTCTTCGGTGTAAAGGAGATCGCCGGGAATATTTGCCACTTCAGCTCCGTTTATTTTTCGTGGATCGGTGGTAAAGACGGCTCAGGAAACGCGCGCCTCGCTCTCGCTCTCTACAGCATTTCGCTGAAGGGAGCTCCATAGCGCATCGACTTCGCGCTCGAGGTCATCCAGTGAGCCATCGTTGTCGATGCAGTAGTCCGCGCGAGCGCGCTTGAGCTCGGCGGGCATCTGGGCGGCGATCATGTTCATCGCCTCGGTCTCCTCGAGCCCTCGCGTCGAGACCAATCGCTCCAGCCTCAGTGGCCGTGGCGCGTCGACCAGGACGATCGCATCGTACTCGTCCGCGAGATTGCGCTCGAAAAGGAGCGGGATGACGCAGACGACGACCTGATCACCCCGTTCTCGCGCCCGGGCGATCTCACGATCGCGAAAACGCGTCACGCCCGGGTGGACGATGCGGTTGAGCGCATCGAGCTCGGTCTGGTCAGCGAAAACCACCTGCCTGAGGGCAGCCCGGTCGAGGCTGCCGTCTTTCTTCAAGACGTCCTTTCCCCAGCGCTTGACGATGTCCTTCAGTGCCTGAGTGTTCGGCTTAACAGCTTCACGGGCGAGCTGGTCCGCGTCTATGATGGTAGCCCCGCGGTCCGCGAGCATTCTGGCAACCTCCGACTTTCCGCTGCCGATATTTCCTGTCAGTCCGATGAGAATCATCTATCAAGGGATTGAGGTAGAGTTGCGCTCCGCCGGTTCGGCAAGATAGAAGCCTTTCCCGCCAGAGTCACGCGTAAACAATTGCTTTTCCGAGACAGCGGACTGTCAGGTTCAGAGCAGAGGCACCTGCGCGGCGTCTCCGGCCGGTACCGTATGGCACATTCTGCACCGCGCTTCATATGACTCGGTCCCGCCGACCATGATCTGGGGCGAATTGTACGGCGCTGGCTGACCCCCAATCAGGCGCTGATTTCGGCTCGCTGGACCGCCACAAAGAACGCAGATCGCGTGGAGCTTGTCGACTACCTCCGCGATCGCCATGAGATCGGGCATCGCGCCAAACGGCTCGCCACGAAAATCGGTGTCCGTTCCAGCAACGATCACCCGCCGTCCTCTTGCGGCGAGCGAGGTCACCAGCGGAACGATTCCGCCGTCGAGGAACTGAGCCTCGTCGATGGCGATCACGTGAGCCATCGGATCGATCTGCTGCCCGATCTGAAGGGCTGAGTCGGCCGGAATTGCTTCGACGGTGCGTCCGTCGTGGCTCGACACGGAGTAGATGCCCGTGTAGCGCTCGTCCAGATGCGACTTGAAGACCTGCACCTTTTTCCTGGCGATGATGGCGCGACGCACGCGGCGAATGAGCTCTTCGCTTTTGCCGCTGAACATTACGCCCGCAATTACTTCAACCCATCCACCGCTCTGATGGAATGGTCCGCTCGGCCCGCTCACGACCGGTCGCGATCTCGGCGGGGTGGGCCTCCGCGGCCCTGTCGGTCGGACGGTCCGCGTCTCGGTGGACCCGGGCGGCCCCGCGGTGGACCACCCCGATCGCGCGGCGCGCGATCTGAGCGCTCTCCGCGAGGACTCGCGGAGCGCTCGCGGTCCTCTTTGTCGCGCTCACCACGCACGACGACGCGCCTTCCACGGATCATCGCTCCGTTCACCCGGCCGATCACACTCGGCGCGTCGGCTTCTGCAACCTCGACGAGTGCGTGACTCTCCCGCAGATCGATTTTGCCCACGTGATCGCCAGGAATGCCGCCTTCACCCGCGATCGCGCCCATGAGGTCGCCAACTTTTACACCGTCGCGAGTGCCGACGGTCATGAAGAGGCGAACCATCCCGCCCGCAGCGTCGCGGCCGCGCGATTGTTCGCCGTCCGATGGTCGCGCGCGTGCGACCGGAGGCGCGTGCTCCGCCGCCTTGCGTCTCTGGGCGCGCTCGCGCTCGAGGAGCTGGAGTGCCGCGGCTGCGACTTCGGCGGCGTCGAATTCCTCGAGAAGCGGCTCGAGTGCGATGATTTCACGCGGCGGAACTCCGCCGCCGAGCAACGACCTGAGCTCCTGCCTTATCGCTTCGTCGCGATCGTGTGCGCGTCGCTCTGGTCCAGTGAGTGTGAGCGGCGTCAGTCGGCCGCCCGTGAGCTCTCTGAGCCATGCGATCTCCCCCGGTCGGGCGAGGATCACTATCTGGACCGGTCTCGCCTGCGCGACTCGCTGAAGCTCCGAAGGTGTAACCGGCGGCTGAAAGAAAATCACTGTATGCGATTCCTTTTCGAACTCGCTTCGGGTCACGCGAAGGTTCGGGTCGTCCTCGTGGTAGCCGAGCGTGCGAAGGACCCGATTGGCTTCGTCGACGGCCGCAGCGTCGCGCGCGACGATCACAGCCGAGGGCGGATTCAGGTCGTCGAGCAGACGTCGCAACGCGGCGGGTCGGACGCTGGCACCGACCGTTACGTACCTGATGATCGGCAGCTCGTAGTCTTCCGGCATCCGCGGTGCTTCAACCTCGGCGATTCCGACTCGCCGGGCGCGGCGAGCGTAGCGCTCGACCAGATTTTCGACGGGTTCGCTGAGCTTGCGCGTTACGATCACGCGGTTTGCGTCGCCGAGCTCGCCGAGCAGCGCTTCGAGAGCAGCGGTCGATTCCTGTCCGCTCTCGAGGATGTCGTCGGCCCAGGCGATGACGATCGTTTTTACTGAATCGAGCTTCAGCAGCGACGCACGGACCAGGGCGCCAAGCTCCGCGGCACTGCCGGCGACGGCGAGCATAGGCCGCGACTTGAAGAGGCGTCCAGCGCGCGAGGCGTTGGTCACCGGGACGACCTCGATGCCGGTCGGTCCGAGGAGGCGCAGCACTGTCTCGGAAATCGTGATCGCGGTCTCCGCATCGCGAGTGACGATCAGCGCCTGGGTGCCGCCGGCTGTTGGGTCAACACGCGCGAGGGCAGGAGCCAGAAATTCCGCAATCGACTCGGTCGCGTGCGGAAGGGTGTAGACGAGATTCTGGGCGCGGCTGACCTGTCCGGCGGCGCGCTCTCCGACTTCCTCGGATTCCAACATCCTGGACCTCTATTTTGCAACGTAGCGGACCGTCTGCCACGCCGGTATCGTTATATGTCTTACCTGTCGCGGCGACGCCGCCCACCCAAAGATAGCAGCATCGGTGCTCCCATGATCACTGCCATCGTACTCATAAAAGCCGAGCCCCAACGAATCGCCGAATGCGCGACGAAGCTCGCCGGCATCGATGGCGTGTCCCAGGTGTATTCCGTTTCCGGAGAGTGGGATCTCGTGGCCATGATCGAGGTTGCAGCGCACGAAGCCATTGCGCGAATCGTGACGGAAGGCGTCAGCGTAGTTCCCGGCATCAAATCGACCCACACGCTCACGGCATTTCGCGCCTACTCGAAGAAGGACCTCGAGCAGGCGTGGGACATCGGGCTGGAGTAGCGCTCATGCTGGTGAGCCATTCAGGTCCGGATTTATCGAGCCGGGCAGCGTTGCGATTGGTGATGCAGCACCTTCCAGGCGTGAGCGCCGTCGAGGGAATGACATCGCTCGAGCCGTCGATGACGAGCGAGCCACCCGCACTTCGGGCCGCCACAAACGTGGAAGGAAGCGCGTTGCGAGCGGTTCGCGTTCCGGACTATTCCCGGGAGGCGAGCTCCGGCTTCGGAGGATTCCTGGACGGCGCACAGAAAGTCCAGGTGTTCGGGCATTTCGAGGGCATGCCCATCGTTCTCGGGACCGTGTCGGCGGCAGTGCGGGTGCGGGTGAACCGCAGAATGACGACGTGGGGACACAGACAGCCAATCGTCGAGCGAAAAATCTACCTTCCTCTTCGTTATCTCCCTCCGATGGTGGAGATCGCCGGCATCGCCGACGGTAAAGATGATACTGGCTGGCAAATCGTCGACACATCGACTGCAGATGCCGATGGCAATTTTCCGAGTCGACATCCGTCGCATCTCGCCGAGCGGGCAATACGCGCCGTCGACAGGGACCGCGAGAAACTCGAGGATCGGCTGGCCGAGGCGTGGTGCGCGCGATCCGAGGCGCCGCTCTTTATCGATGGCGGAATAAGCAGGAGCACGGACGTGGCTTCGTCCTCGTGCGCGATTGGTGTGATCAAGAGTCATCGCACCCTCTACGTCGAAGAAGACGCGCTCAGAATAGTGCTCGGCCTTCGGCAAGGTGAGAGATCGACCGTGTTTCGAGTGGCGCCGCGTTCGCGAAGCTCGGTTCTGAGCTGGTATCTGCGTCTTCGCGCAGCTGAGGGCCGCGATGCGCTTTGGGGTCTGGTGCGGGTCGAGGTCGCGGAGTGCGATCGCCCGGGCGAACGAGCGGACGAAGTCTCGAAATGGCTGATGGCGGAGAAAACACCCCTCTCGCTTCCCGACGGCAGGTGGGACAAGATGGTCTATGGCGTTCGGGACTGCGAAGAATTTCTGAGGGCCATCTCATGAGCGACGCACTGGGTCGCGTTGTCGCGACCGAGCGGAAGCCAAACACTCCCCACGAATTTCACTTCTGGACGGCGATCGATTCGCCGGTCGGAATCGGAACCATCGTACGGGTGGATGGCGCGCAGCCGATGGATGGGCAGATCCCGCACATCTACGGGATAGTCGTCGAGGGATTCAGCTACACCGATCTGGCGTCGCCGATGCATGACGTGCTCGGCCACGACGGATCTCCGACGCTGGCTTCTTTTGCATCGACCGAGAGAGCTGAGATCCGGCTCTACACCGCGGCAGTGCTCCGTCAGATTCCCGAAGAGCCCATGCAGCCGGTGCCGATGGGCCAGGTTTTCCTCGCCGAGGAAGCCGACGTCCAGACTGCACTTCGGATGGACGGATATCTAAAGGAGGGCGCGAACACGGGCATTCCAATCGGGGTTTACCGCGCTGGCGGTACCGATGCCGTCATTTATCTCGATGCCGAATTCCTGCTGGGACCAGAGGCCGCGCATCTCAACATCACTGGAGTCTCCGGGCTCGCGACGAAAACGAGCGCCGTCGAGTGGCTGCTGTCTTCGCTATTCACGCATTTCCCCGAGGAGAAGGGGTCGATCGCGGCCGTGTGCTTCAATGTCAAAGGTCCCGATCTGTGCTATCTGGATCAACCTGGAAAAGTCGAGGAGAGCGACGGGATTCTTTACGAGAAGCTTCGCGTCGAGCCAAAACCGTTCGAGAACGTCCAGTATTTCGCGCCTTACACCGCGAAAGGGTTAGCGCTCAACACTTTCCGCAACAATGAAGAGCTGCTCGACAATGTGACTCCGTTGACCTGGGGTCTCCGCGAGGTGCTCCAGTTCGCAGAAGTGCTGCTCAACAAGGACGACGTCGATGCGAAGGCCGATGCGCTAATCGATTTCATCAAGGACAGCGTCGTCGACAGAGAGTTTCCAGCCGACGGCGTCCTCAGGAAAAATCATCGAGTGGAATCCTTCGCCGATCTCGACGCCTGGTTCCGCGATGTTCTGCAGGGACTCGAGACGAAAAACGGCGAAAGCTGGCGCACGCATCACGTCGCTACCATACGAAAAGTCCGGAATCGCCTCTCGAACATCTCGACGCGCTGCGCTGGTCTCGTCACCGATACGGGAGCCGTAAGCGATCTTCCGTTCGGGAGCTTTGTAGATCGCACGGTGTATGTAGTCGACGTAGCAAACCTCGAGGAAGATGCGCAGGATCTCATCTTCGCCCGCATCGTCTCCAAGCTTCGCGAGCATCTTGAGCGGCGCGACCTCGGCGTCAAGCATCTCGTGGTGTTCGTCGACGAGCTCAACAAATACGCGCCTGGCGACGGCCCCGATACCTACGTCAGGAAAATGCTGCTCGACATCGCCGAGCGTGGCCGCTATCTCGGGTTGGTGTTGTTCAGCGCGCAGCAGTTCAGATCGCAGGTGCATCGTCGCGTCGTCGGAAACTCGGGGACGGCGCTCTATGGCAGAATGGATCCGGACGAGCTTTCGACTCCGGGTTACGCGGTGCTGAGTCCGGCGACGAGGACGAAGCTCGCCACGCTGGAGAAGGGGCAGTTGATGATTCGTCACCCACATTTCACGCAGCCGATCTTCGTGCGATTCCCCCGTCCGTCGGTGATGCAGGGACGCGAAGGTTCCGAGCGCTATCCGCAAGCGACGGACGCGTCGCTGGATGCGGCGATCCTGCGCGCACTGAGGCCGCTCGATTCGAGCATCACGCTGCCGTGGGTGCAGGAGATAACCGCGCTCTACACGGAGCACGAAGTGATTCGGGCACGCAACGCGACTTTGCTCGCGCGGCCAAAGGATGTGAAGGCGTATTTCGCCTCACAGTTCCGCAAGGTCATTCCCGCGCAACCGGTAGACAGGCCGATGGTAGGCAGCATCAGACTGGTCCCAGAGAACGATCCGTATGGGTTTTAGAGCAGTACGCTGGACAATTTGGCTCCCAGTATTCGCGCTGATCGTAAACACGGCAGGAGCACAGCAGGTGCTGCTTCAGATCAGACCTCACATTGGCGATACGCTGCGGATGCACCTGTCGCAGAGCGTCGAGATGAGGGGAACGCGTAGCGACGACCGGCGCGATACGACGACGATGATGACGTCGATCGAGGTATTTACCCGGGCGATCGCGCAGCGGTGGACTCCTTCCGGAACCCTGATGCAGACGATCACGGACTCCGTCGCCATGAGTCCCGCATCGGCGGCGTCGCTTGCCGATTTGAGACGGCGCGCAATGCAATCGAGCCCGGTGTGGATCCGCGTCTCTACCGACGGCGCGATGGAGATGGTCGACGACGGGGACCCGAACAGCGAGCTCAGGCACCTCTTCGGAGAGATGCCGGCGATGCTGGATCGCGCGGCCATAACGATCGGCGAGAAATGGACGCGCGAGATGCAAATTCCCCTCAGCAGCGAACCTGGCGCCGAGGGCTCGGTGCGCGCGACTTTCCGGCTCGACTCGCTGAGCAGGAATGGCGACGTCGCCTTTATCTCTCTGCGCGGAAGCATCGCCCGGATGAATACTCCGGGCGCGGCTCCGGCGGGACCAGGTTACGGAACATCCGGCCAGCTCTCAGGCACAATTCAGATCGACCGGCGCCTTGGCTGGATAACTGACTCAAAGAGCACCATCATCGTACGGTCGACGATCATGTCGGCTCAGGGAAGCGATGGCAAGCCGGAGAGGCCACCGATGCACGTGCTTACGAAAATCACCCAGTGGATAAGGGCAATGCGGGTAAGATGAGACTTGTCCATCTCGCCGACATACACCTCGGCTTCCGGCAATATCAGAGACAAACGCCAACCGGCATCAATCAGCGCGAGGCCGATGTGGCGACATCGCTCAAGCGCGTGATCGATGTAGTGATCGAGCTGCGTCCGGATCTCGTTTTGATCGCGGGCGACGTCTTTCATACTGTTCGCCCTACGAATCCGGCCATTCTTCACGCGTTTCTTCAGTTCTCGCGACTGATGCAAATGCTGCCCGACACGACCGTCGTGATGGTTGCTGGCAACCACGACACGCCGCGCACTGCGGAGACGGGCTGCATTCTGCGTCTGTTCAAGCCGCTGGGTATCCACGTCGTCGACGGGAATCCGGAGCGCATCTCGGTTCCGGAGCGCGACCTCGTGATTCTGGCGGTGCCCGACCTTCAGGGAAAAATGCCGGTGCTCGACCCGGATCCCACCGCGAAGTACAACATTCTGCTTCTGCACGGCGAAATCGAGGGAGTGCTTCCGAAGTACGGCCGCGAGCTCGAGAGAGCGACGATGGAGATTTCCCGGGAAGAGCTCGGTGCCGAACGGTGGGATTACGTCGCACTCGGCCACTATCACGTGTATCGGTCGGTCGCGCCGAATGCGTTCTACTCGGGCTCGCTCGACTACACGAGCACGAATCCGTGGGGCGAGCTGGCCGAGGAGCGCGATGCGGGAATCGCAGGCAAGGGAATCATCGAGCACGATCTCGAGAAGAAGACGCACAAATTCCATCCAGTTCCGCCGACGCGGCCGTGGATCGACCTGACTCCTCTCTCGGGCGCGGGACTTTCGCCAGCGGCGCTCGACGAAGCGATTCGAGATGCACTCGAGAAGTGCGATGGCGGAATCGAGGAGAAAATCGTGCGGCTCGTCGTGCGCGATGTGCCGCGCCACATCTTCCGAGAGCTGGATCACAAGGCGCTGCGCGAGTACAAACGCAGGGCGCTTCACTTCCACCTCGACACGCGTCGGCCCGAGGTCATCCGGCCGCAGGTTGGAGAAGGGTCGCCTGGCCGGCGACCGTCCCTCGCGGACACGGTTCGGGAGAAGCTTCGCTCGCGCACGCTGACGGAGAACATCAACCGCGACGCACTGGTGGAGCTTGGGCTGCACTACCTGCGTGAAGCAGACGCGCTCGCCGCACCCTCCGTCGAGGAAGCCACTGCGTGAGGCTGAACAGTCTCAAACTCACGAATTTCCGTCAGCACGTCCGGACTGAGATCAATTTCGAGACTGGTCTCACCGGGATCATCGGGCCCAACGGCGCCGGCAAGACGACCATACTCGAGGCAATCGCCTGGGCGCTCTATGGCAATCCGGCGATTCGCGGCAACCGTGACTCGATTCGCCACATGGGGTCCGGCGCGCGTGCGCCCGTCGAAGTCACGCTCGACTTCCAGCTCGGAGCGCACCGTTATCGAGTAGCTCGGTCGCTCACAGGCGCGGAGCTCTTTCTCGACGGCGCCGACACTCCGATCGCGAACTCGATCACCGCGGTGAGCGATCTGCTCCAGCGACGGCTGGGGATGTCGTTGTCCGAGTTTTTCCACACGTATTTCACGGGCCAGAAAGAGCTGAGCGTGATGGCGGCGATGACCCCAGCTCGGCGCGGCCAGTTTCTCTCCCGAGTACTTGGCTACGAAAAGCTTCGCATCGCGCAAGACCTCACGCGCGAGAAGCGAAACCGCGTGCGGGCGTCGATCGAGGGAATGCAGCGCGGAATGCCTGATCCCGAAGCGGTTCTGCGGTCGCTCGCGGAGGCTTCGTCGCGAAAGGAAGAAGCCGAAGCGCGTGCACAGCACGCGGCGCACCGCGGAGCAGTTCGCCACAGGGAGCTGATGGCAATCGAGCCGCGCTGGGAGATGGTGCAGCGGCAGCGGGAGCAATCCGCGCAGCTTCTGACTCAGATCAACGTCGGCGAGGAGAAGGAGGCGGCACTGCACCGCGACGCCGAGCGCATCTCGCGCGAGCTCGAGGCGGTAGAGGTCGCTCGTGCGGAGCTCGACAGCCTGCGCGAGAGCGTCGAGCCATTATTTGCACTGAACGTCGAGCTTCAGGCGCTCAACACACTCTATCGCGAAGAAGGACGCCGCAAGACTCTGCTCGAGACGGAGGCGGCGCTGCGAGAAGAGCTTGCGCGGCTGGAAGAGCGTCACTCGAAGATCGAGCGCGCGCCAGCACTCGAGGAAGAAGCGACGCTCGAGCTCGAGAAGAAGCGAGCTGAACTTGAAGATGCACAGGGGTTACTCGAGGCCAGACGCACCGAGTGGGTGCGTGACAGGCAGGAAGCGCAGACTAAGCGCGAAGCGCTGCGCGGGCAGTTCACGGAGCTCAAGCAGCAGCGCGATCGCGTGGTCGCGGTTGGCGAAGATGGCGAATGTCCAACCTGCAGTCGTCCGCTTGGCGGAAGCCTTCATACGGTGGTCGAGCATCTCGACGAGCTGATCGAGACCGTCAACGTCGACGGCAACTACTACAAGGCGCGCGTCGAGCAACTGGAGCAGATGCCAGACGACGTTCGTGAGCTCGACGAGAAGCGTCGCGCGCTGACGCAAGAGGTCGGCACCCTCGAACGAAGACTCGCCAAGGTACAGCTCGCGGTTCAGGAGCTCGGGACGATCGTGCGCGAGATAGCGGCGAAGCAGCAGCGCCAGGTCCAGATGAAGCGGGACTTGTCGCGCATTCCCGCTGGCTACGACCCGGCGCGTCACGCGGATGTGATAGCCGAAGTCGAACGACTCACTCCAATGGAAGCTGAAGCCGGACGATTCCAGGCGATGCTCGAGCGGGAGCCGCAGCTGAGGCTGGAGCAAACCAGAATCGTGCAGGAAGTCATGCGCGTGCAGTCCACGCTCGGCACTCTTCGCACGCGGCGCGCACAGATCTCGTTCACCGAGAAGGATTTCAACGAGCTGAAGTCGGAGTACGACCGGGTTCGCGGAGAATTGCAGGAGTCGAAGGTCGCGGCCGCCCGCGCGCAGGAGCAAGTCGCGAGCGCGACCGAAGCTCTCGCCGCCGCGCAGCAAGCGGCAGAAGATTTGAAGAGAAAAGTGTCGGAGCTGGAGGTTCTTCAGGACGATCGAAGGATGCACGACGAGCTCGACCGGGCCTTTTCCGATTTGCGGACCGATCTGAATTTCCAGCTGCGGCCCGAGCTGTCTGAGCTAGCGAGCGCATTCCTGAGCGAGCTGACCGATGCGCGCTACACGGAGCTGGAGCTGGATGACCAGTACAACGTCGTGATTCTCGAGGATGGAATTCCGAAGCCCGTGCTCTCGGGCGGAGAAGAGGATCTTGCGAACCTCGTGCTGCGCCTCGCCATCTCGCAGATGATCGCCGAGCGGGCGGGACAGAATTTCTCACTGCTGATACTCGACGAAGTGTTTGGATCGCTCGACGAGGCGCGGAGGTTCAACGTCGTCGAGCTGTTGCGCGGGCTGCAGGATCGCTTCGAGCAGGTGATTCTGATCACGCACGTCGAGCCGGTTCGCGAAGGGCTGGACCGCGTGATCTCGGTGAGCTACGACGCGGATCGCGGGGCGTCGGTCGTGAGCCAGAGCGAAAGCGACGAGGTCGGCGTGGCGAACGACGCGGGGTCACGCGTTCGTGAGCGACCCGGCGGCGAGAGACGAGTGCCGATGCAGGAATCCGAAGAGGGCGCTGAAGCCGGCGCCGGAGCGACCGCCTGATGGCATTCGCGCGCAACTGGCGGCATGCCTGGGTGTCGGAGACGGCGGAACGAGTGTCCGTGCGCGAAATCCCGTCGCTCAACGCCGTCTTCAGCGAAGCGTTCACCGAGCGCTATCGCAAGGATGGAATGGTCGGCGTGCGGGTTCCGTACCTCAATCCAGCGGTGTGGAAGTTCGCTATCACAGACGCAGAGGACGGCGCGATGATATGGCGAAACGCGCGGGACGGAATCGCGGCGTTCAACATGGTGCATCGGTCGGGAGTGGAGGGATGGATGGGCCCGCTGGCGGTGCATCCCGATTATCAGGGTCAGGGAATCGGGAAAATGATCGTGTCATCCGGCGTGGAGTGGTTGAAAAAGAAGGGCGCGAAGGTGATCGGTCTCGAGACGATGCCGCGGACGATGGATAACGTCGGGTTTTATTCGTCGCTGGGATTCACGCCGGGCCATCTGACGGTGACCGTCACGCTCGAGGCGTCACGCAGCGGGATACAGTCGACGTTGATGTCGTCGCTCAATCCGCACGAGCGCGAGCTGGCAATTCGACAGTGCAAGCAGCTCGTCGAGCAGCTCTTGCCCGGCTACGATTACACGCGCGAGATCGTTCTAACCGCGCAGCACGAGCTCGGCGACACACTGTTCGTGCGGAAAGGGAACGAGGTGGTGGCGTTTGCGATTTCTCACTCGGTGGCACTGGTGGAAGGTCGCGCGACGGAGGAGATGCGGGTGCTGAAAATGGTTGCGCGAACCGACACTGACTTCGATCATCTGGTGACGCAGCTGTGCGCGCACGCGCGAGCCAAATCCGGCCGTCGCGTCGCGATCAGGGTGCAGGGGCAGTACAGCGAGGTGTACCGGCGATTGATGGCGCGCGGAGCCCGGGTGAGGTGGACCGATCTGAGAATGTCGGTGCACGAGTATCCGGAGTCGCGACCGGCGAAGGAAGGGATTGTCCTCTCGAATTGGGAAATCTGAACCTGGAGGCGTGATGCCGAAAACGAAGGGCCGCGCGCGCGGGTCTAAAGGCGAAGAGGTCGTCCTGCTCGTTGGCACGCTGAAGGGCGCATTCATTTTCCGATCGGACAAATCACGGCGCAAATGGCGAATGAACGGACCTTACTTCAAGGGCGAGGCGGTCTACTCGCTTCTGCACGACAATCGCGGCGGACGCTCGCGCACCTTCGCGTCAGCGACAAGCATGCATTGGGGTCCCACTCTTCGCACCAGCGACGACCTCGGCAAAACCTGGAGCTCGCCGGAGCGGCAGACAGTGAAATTCCCCGCGGATTCGGGGCGTGCGCTCGCGCAGATCTGGCAGCTGACTCCGGGAAGAGCGAGCGAGCCGAACGTTATGTACTGCGGAGTCGAGCCGTCGGCGCTCTTCGAGTCGCGCGACGCGGGCGAGAGCTGGGAGCCCAACAAAGGATTGCTTTATCACGAGCACCAACCGAAATGGCAACCGGGTGGCGGCGGGCTCTGCCTGCACACGATCGTACCTGATCCGAAGAACACGAAGCGCATGTTGGTCGCGATGTCGACCGGCGGAGTGTATCGC
This sequence comes from Gemmatimonadaceae bacterium, assembly GCA_050733435.1. Lineage (GTDB taxonomy): Bacteria > Gemmatimonadota > Gemmatimonadetes > Gemmatimonadales > Gemmatimonadaceae > UBA4720. Next base: position 16,121 of record JBOHTB010000086.1, read on the forward strand.
ACGGACGACGGCGGAAGGAGCTGGCGAGCGCGCAACGTCGGAGTCCGCACGCAGTTCATGCCCGACAAGTATCCCGAATTCGGGCAGTGCGTTCACAAGGTGGTGAACCATCCGTCGCGTCCCGAGCGACTCTTCCTGCAAAACCATTGGGGACTGTATCGCAGTGACGACTGGGGCGACAACTGGACGGACATCGCCAACGGAGTCCCGTCCGATTTCGGATTCGCGATGCAGATGCACCCGCACGATCCGGACACTGTGTATATCGTGCCGATCGAAGCCGACGTCTTCAGGGCAACGCCTGAGGCGAAGCTACGGGTTTATCGCACGAAGAATGCTGGCAAGAGCTGGGAACCGCTCAGCAAGGGTCTGCCGCAACAGAGCGCGTTCGAGAACGTACTTCGTGATGCACTGAGCGCGGACTCGTTCGATACGCCGGGAATTTATTTCGGTACGAGGAGCGGCAAGCTCTATGGTTCGAACAATGAAGGCGCGTCGTGGACGGAAATCGCGGATGCGCTGCCATCGATCGTGTGCGTCAAGACCGGCATGATCGGCGCGGGGGCGGCATGAGTGTGGACGACCGCGCAATCGTCGAGGGCAAGGCAGCTTGATCCGCGTCGAGCTTCCGAACGTTCTCTGCTCCCAGCCGACCGATCATCCGTCGCTCGTGCTAGAGGGTTCGTACGCCACCGTTGGAGACGCGCTTTCCGCGCTGGCGAGCGAATCGCCGAGCGCGATAGACAAGATTGTCGACGAACGGGGAGAGCTGCGGCGTCACGTCAACATATTTCTGAACGACGAGAACATTCGCTTTCTGGATGGTCTGCGCACGACGGTGCCGAAGGACGCGACGATATTCGTGCTCGCGGCGGTGAGCGGTGGCTAGCCAGATCGACAAGTTTCTGGCGAAGTACACTCCGCAGATGGCGTCGTCGGCGCGACGAGCGCGAACGCGAATGCGAAAGCAGATTCCCGGCGGTGTAGAGTTCGTCTACGACAATTACAACGCTCTGGTATTCGGCTACGGGCCGAGCGATCGACCGTCAGAGGCAGTTCTGTCGCTGGCGATCATGCCGAAGTGGGTGACGCTCTGCTTTCTCAAGGGGACGAAGCTGGCCGATCCGAAGAAGCTGCTCAAAGGAAGCGGCACCACCGTCCGGAATGTGCGTCTGATTCCGCCGTTGAGTCTCGAAGACGCCGAGATCCAGCGATTGATAGGCGCGGCGATCGCGGCGGCGAAGCCAGCGTTTCCTGGCGGCAAGGCCGGCCCAGTGACGATCGTGAAATCGATATCGGCCAAGCAAAGGCCGCGGAGACCGCGAACCGAAAATTCTTGACGCGTTCGTTCCCGCGTCCTACGTTCGATTCGCCCTGAATTGCTGGCCATTTGGCAGGGCGCAGCTCCTCTTACACACCTCAAATGCAAAGACGCGAAGTCGTCAAATTCCTCGGCGCCGCAATGGCGCTCCCTTTCATTCCTGCCAATGCCGAAAGGGCCATTCAGCTCGGCGCAGAGCTGCACCGACGCCTCGGCGACGTGCCATTTCGAACCCTCAATGCTGATCAGCAGCGGCTGGTAACGGCAATCGCGGAGATGATTATCCCCAGAACCGACACGCCGGGCGCGACGGACGTAAAGGTTCCACAGTTCATCGATCTGATTCTCACCGAGTGGGCGAGCGATGATGAGCGAGCGACGTTTCTGGCCGGCCTGAACGATCTCGACGTGCAGGCAGTGGCGATGGGATCACCGCGCTTTCTCGACCTGGCAGAATTGAAGAGGGGCGAGTTCCTGACGGGACTCGATGCGAAGCGGCCGCAGAAAGTCGGCGCCGGCTTTGCCTTCGATCGAATCAAAACCCTGACCGTCTATGGCTACTTCACCTCCGAGCCGGTGCAGATCGACATCCTCAAAACGCAGATGTTCTTCAACGGCTACGACGGCAACGTCCCGTTCACGCCGAGGGTCTGAGGATGGCTGATACTTATGATGCGATCGTCGTCGGATCGGGAATCTCGGGCGGATGGGCGGCAAAGGAGCTGACGGAGCACGGACTCAAGACAATCGTTCTCGAGGCAGGACGTCCGATCGATCCAGCGATCGATTATCGCGAGCACGTTCTGCCTTTCGAGAAACGCTATCGCGGAATGGGCAATCGCAATCAGCTGGAGCGATATCAGCCGGTGCAGAGCCTGTGCGGCGCATGCGATGAATACGCGAGCAAGTTCTTCGTCAACGATCTCGACAATCCGTATTCGACTCCGGAAGGCAAACCGTTCTCGTGGATTCGCGGACGTCAGGTCGGCGGCAAGTCGATCATGTGGGGACGGTGCGTATTTCGGTGGAGCGATCTCGACTACGAAGCGAACCTGAAGGAAGGCGTTGGTGTCGACTGGCCGATCCGCTACAAGGACATGGCGCCGTGGTGGAGCTACGTCGAGAAATTCGTCGGTATCCAGGGACGTCGCGAAGGCCTCGCTCATCTTCCCGACGGCGAGTTCATGCAACCGTGGCCGCTCAACGCAGCGGAGCAGAAGGCGCGCGATGTCCTGCTGACGAAATTCAACGGCGAGCGACTCGTCACCAACATGCGCCTCGCCGTGATCACGGAAGACCACCTCGGCAGACAGAAATGCCATCTGTGCGGCAACTGCTATCGCGGCTGCGTCACCCTCTCGTACTTCAGCAGCCTGAACTCGACGCTGCCTGCGGCGAAGAAAACCGGAAACCTCACGCTGCGTCCGTTCAGCGTCGTGCACAGCGTGATCTACGATCCGAAGACCAAGAAAGCGTCGGGCGTTCGCGTAGTCGACGGAAATACGAGGGAGATGTTCGAGGTGAAGGCCAGGTTGATCTTCTTGAACGCAGCCGCTCTCGAATCGACGCGAATTCTGCTCAACTCGGTGTCGCCGGAATTTCCAACTGGACTGGGGAATTCGAGTGGCGAGCTCGGCCACAACCTTATGGATCACATCATGGGTGGCGGCGCGACAGGAGAGCTGCCGTGGGCGAAGGATCGTCGCGAAGTTGGTCGTCGTCCGGATGCGATCTACGTTCCGCGTTTCAGAAACGTGAAGTCGAAGCATCCGGATTTTCAGCGTGGCTACGGATTCGAGGGAAGGGCGGAGCGCGCTGGTTGGGATCGCGGTGCGGGAATCCCGGGGTTTGGTGCGAGTTTCAAGAAATCACTGATCGGAGATCTTGGTCCGTGGGAGATGAGCTTCGACGGATTTGGTGAGATGTTGCCGAGGCACGAGAACTTCATCGCGATCGACCCGCATTTGGTTGATGCGTGGGGGATTCCGGCGCTACGAATCAACTGCGCGTACAGCGACAACGAGCACAAGATGCAGGACGACATGGTGGTGACTGCGAGCGAGATGCTGGACGCGATGGGCGCGAAGAACATCCGGACGTTCAAGGAGAACAATGCGCCGGGTCTGGTGATCCACGAGACGGGGACGGCGCGAATGGGCCGTGACCCGAAGACGTCGGTGGTGAACATGCACAATCAGGTTTGGGATGCGCCGAACGTGTTCATGACCGATGGCGCGTGCATGGCGTCGAACGCGAATCAGAACCCGAGCATCACTTACATGGCGATGACGGCGCGGGCGGTGAGCTACGCGGTGGGTCAGATGAAGAGGCGGGAGTTATAGGTTAGACGTGTGAGGCGCGCCTTGCTGCTATTCCTATTTCCGCTTCTCGCCGGATGCATTCACCGCGTTTCCGAGGACGATGTTCTGAGGGAATTGGGCGAAGGCGCGGGGCCTGGTGGGGTCGCTGGTGAGGCTGCCCCGGCGTACATCGCGTTCGCGAACGAACAGAGCGAAAGGGCTTTCGGAAGTCTCGCGAAGAGCGGTCTGTACAGAATGACCAGCGACCGGTCACTGCTTTGCCCCTACGCGGTCGACTCGGGGCCTAAGGGTTATGTGCTTAGTGCGCGAGTTGTTACGATGAATCGGAATAGGGCTGTCGCGACGCTATCGAGCTCGTGCCGACAGTTCATTCCGAAATGCGCGGCTGGGGATCGCTGCCTTACCATGGGTGGTGAGTTCGTCAAATACGAGATCACATACTTTCTGGTTCGGAAAAACGGGAAGTGGCGCGTCGAGACGGCTCAAGGCGCAATAACAGCCATGTAACGTGCATTGTGCGATCGGCAGGCTTCTCGCCTTCGGAGGTTCTAATGCGTCGCCACTCTTTGCTCACGTCGTGTGCCGCGTTGCTTAGCGCATTCCTCTTCCTCGCCTGGCGCGGCGGAGGAGTATCAACACCGATTTTGCACGACGTCACGATCGTCGCACGTGAATACGCGTTCACTGTGCCCGCGACGCTGCCTGCCGGACTCACCACGTTCCACTTCGTAAATCGCGGACGCGTCACGCACGAGGTACAGCTATTCCGATTCAATCGTGGCGTGAGCGCAGCTGTGGCGCGCCGTTACCTGGCGACGGGCGACGTGCCGGATTCGGTGGCCGATCGCTCCGGTAGCGTGTTGATCGCAGCGCCTGGCGACAGCGTTCGAGAAGGCATTACCGTGCGACTCGTGTCGGGCGAGCGGTACGCGCTGATGTGTATGTTCCGCGACGCGCCGAGCAAGCCGCGACACACGTCGCTCGGGATGGTTGGGCTACTCGAGGTGCGGTAGCGTTGCCTATCACCGGGTTCTACGCGGCGGATAACGAACTGCGCGAGGCATTCCGGACATCGGGTGCGGTCAGCCCAGCGACTGCGCGATCTGTAAAAGATTTGCCGATGAACGCGGGCTCTTTCGACCGGCTGCTTCGACGAGGCGTTATCCGCGAAGGCGCACCGGGGAAATTCTACCTCTACGAACCTCCACCGGCGCCGCGGTTGTGGGTTCGCCAGGGAATATTCTGGCTGATTGTAATAATCGTTCCCGTCGGGATCATCCAATTTTGTTCGCGATATCCCTAGCCCGTAGGCGAGCTAGTCCAACCGAGGTCCACACGTGATGCGCAAGCTCAAACTGCAAATGCAGATCGCTGCCTTTCCCTGCGCGATTTATGGAGCGCTGGCTGGCGGCTTCATCGGCGGTGATCCCGACAGCAATGGCAGTCCGCGAAAGCAAGGCGTGTTGACACTTGTCGAGTATGCGAGCCCAGCGATATAGCGGAGTTTGCAACTGCGTTCTCGACGCGCGCGACGGCCACTGGAACAATGTCGATACCGAAGAAAGGCTACGAAAGTGCGAGAGCGCCAAGCGCCGCGCACCACGCTCCGAAACTGATAACAATCCGAACCACACTCAGTCTCACCCACAGGTGAACCGTCGACTGGATGGCGTCGGCCGAGAGTCCGGCGCCGTGACCCATGAACAACCGGATGAGCGTCGGCCTGAAATAGAGAAGTGTCATCGCGACCGCGCAAAGCTCGACGATTGCGGCTATGACTTGCCACGTCCGTTGCGGTGGCTGCGCGCGAAGTCCAAATATCAACGCAGCCACCGCGAAGATCGCGACGGTCGTTGTCATGTACGCCCAGAAACGAACGCCCGCGTCGATCGCGACGCGCCCAAAGGGATTGCCAGCCGCGAGTGTTGCGGGAACGTCGTTCGCCCAAAGCGGCACTACAATTCTCGACTCGTAGACGCCAGCTCCCAGGTCGAGGCCGAGGACAATCACGAAAAGCCAGAGCGTAATGCGAGCCACGCGGGATCTCCTTGTCGATTGCATCGTCCGATGCGCGAACCTTGACGCGCGCGATGGTTGTGCTTCAGGTCGTGCTACCTCTCTTTCCGCTCAGTATATTCGGCCGCGGGCGACTGGGGCATCAGGGAACTCCATGACGAAGCAGGTACGACATGAAGATGACGAGCAGCTCGAAAACCGGTGGATCTGATTCCAGGCTCCTTGACGCGAGGATCAGAGAGCTGGGCGATTGGCGAGGGGAAACGCTCGCCCAAGTCCGGAGACTCATCAAAGAGGCCGACCCAAACGTCGTCGAGGAGATGAAGTGGAAAAAAGCCTCGAATCCCGCAGGAGTGCCCGTCTGGTCTGATGACGGAATGATCTGCACCGGCGAGAGCTATAAGAGCGCGGTCAAGCTGACCTTCGCGAAGGGTGCACAGCTCAAGGATCCAAAGCGACTGTTCAATTCGAGCCTCGAGGGCGGTACCCGGCGCGCGATCGACCTGCACGAAGGTGACGAGATCGACGAGACTGCATTCAAAGCGCTCATACGCGAGGCCGTCGCGTCGAACCAGTCTTCGCGCTAAGCGGCGTGATTGACATTGATTGAACTAAGGTCGAACGAAGATTGTAGTGCCTTGATCGCAATCGTCGCCATTGCAGTGCTTTCACGGGCTGCAGGCGGACAAACCACAGTGACGCCGCCCGCCGCATCGCAGAATCCGTCGCCGATGGTGGAAGCAACTCGGGCCCACGAACGCCTCGCTCCGAAAAAGCTCGATGGCGTCCTTCGATCGTTCGCTGGACCATTGGGCAAACCCGTCGAAGTGTTCGTGCCCAGCGCCGACCGAGCGCGGGATGCCTTCGATCTCGTGGTGCACTTCCTCGGCGCCGCGTGGCTGCCGGAGCAAGCCGTCGCCTCAGTCGACGACCACGCCGTCACCGCCGTCGTGAACCTCGGCGCCGGTTCCGGCGTTTACGATCGCGCATTCTCCGAACCGTCCGCGTTCGACTCGCTGCTCGCCGGTGTCACACGGGAGGTTTCATCCGTCACTGGACGCAGCGCTCACGTCGCGCACATCACGCTGGTTGGATTTTCCGCCGGGCACGGGGCGGTACGCGCGATCCTTCGCGACCCACGGAACTTCGCCCGGGTCGATGCAGTGCTGCTCCTCGACGGAATGCACACGTCCTATATCCCCGAGGGTACTGTGGTTGCCACCGGTGGAACGCTCGACACCACGAACCTCGTCGCATTCGAGAGCTTCGCGCGGGCGGCCATGCGCGGCGAGAAGCAATTCCTCGTCTCGCATTCGGAGATCTTTCCCGGCACTTTCGCCAGCACCACCGAGACGGCCGACTGGCTTCTTCGCTCCCTCGGTCTTCATCGTACGCCCGTGGTGGGCTGGGGCCCGCGCGGAATGCAGCAGCTCAGTGAAGTGCGCGCGGGAAAGTTCGAGCTCCTGGGCTTCGCCGGCAATTCGGCGCCCGATCACATCGATCAGCTCCACGCAATGCCGGAGCTCCTGGCGCGCTTGCTGAAGCTTTGACTTCGACGCAGTTGGCTCAAGCGTTGCAACCCAGGAAACGATCTTTGACGCGCCAAGCGATCGCGCTATACGCGTCAGATCGGTAGCTCTAACGGACCGCTAAACTGAGAAGCACTTTTCAGTAATAATGAGAAGCCGCGCTTGGCTGTTCTTCAGCTACGATCCAACGAACGCATCCGTACGACTCCGACGCAGCACCTGGTAAAGGAGAGTGTTCAATGAGATTGAAAACACTATGCACTTTACTCTTCATCGCCGGCCCCGTGTGGCTCAGTGCGCAGACGTCGACGGACGAAGCGCAGATTCGCGAACGCATCGCTGCACATCAGCGTGCATCCGAGCGCGGCGACCTCCGCGGGCTCGTAGACGTGTACGCGAAGGATGCGCAGACAGTCGACCCTGACGGGCAGGTGCTCCATGGGCGTGATGCAATCGAGGCCGACTATCGAGCGTCGCTCGCGAGCGCGGCGGCGCGATCCGGGCGGCACCATACGCATCCGCCGGAGTCAGTCCGGATCCAGTTCGTGACGCCGGACGTAGCCGTGGTTGAAGCAGCAACCGTGAGCGTCGGAGGCCGCGATCCGGCAGGGAAACCTCTGCCCGATTGGCGCGGGCAACTCCTTACCGTCTGGCGGAAGCAGGCAGCCCAGTGGCTCGTGGTATATCAACGGATCATGCCGGCTACCTCACCCTAGCGCACGTTGTTCGATGGACACGCCCACCGCTCCAGCCGATGACGCCACCGAGGATCAGCAAACCATCCGCGACCGCGTTACGCGCCTCGTCTTCGGCGGCGACCCCGGGCGCTACGACGAATTCATTCGCGTGCTTTCCGACTCGACTCCGGATGGCGTAGAGGTGATCCTGCGTGGAAGCGCGGTGACCGGACACAAATGGAAAACCGGAGAGCCGTTCGATGCTGACGGGCCCGGCACCAGCGACATGGACGTCACGTTCGTCGGCGGCGACATGGTTGCGCTCTTTCGCGACTTTCACATCCCGGGCGTGCACTCGGCCCCGCTCAGTGATGCGCATCCCTTTGCTTCGCCAGCACTCGCGCCGCTCCGGAAGCATCTCTGCGAGATGGCTGGGCGCCCCGTGAATCTCCAGGCGACGACATCGCTCGTGCAATACCTTCGCGACGTGGTGATGGATCAGCCATACCTCACGTTGCTCAAAAAGCAGGACGAGGAGGCGGACCGCTCCTCTGACGACTGAGCGTGCGGCTCCTCACCTACAACATTCGCGAGGGCGGAGTCGGCCGCGTCGACGCGCTGGCCGAGGTGATCAGGTCTGCGAATCCGGATTTCGTCGCACTACAGGAAGCGACCGATCCGGGCGTCGTAAAACGTCTCGCTGAGCTCACCGGACTACGCGTTTCGGGATCGCGACGATCCCACTCGACGGGCTTCCTCAGCAGAGCACCGGTTCTCAACCACGCCTGGCGTCATCCGCCACGAACCCGGCATGCCGTGCTCGAAGTGGCACTGGGCGACGGACTTCCCCGCGTGTTCGTGGTTCACCTCCGCGCGTGGTTCTCCAAGTGGAGCGAACAACAGCGGGTCCGTGAGCTGCGTGGACTTCTCAAGGGAATCCAGCAGCAGCTGATTCGGGAGGAGCACGCACTCGCGTATCATGTTCTCGCGGGTGACTTCAACGCGCTCGCGCCCGGAGAAGCCTTCGATCCGTCGCCGATGCCGGCCTGGATTCGCGGGATGATCTGGTTGAGCGGCCGAGACATCGCGCGGACGACGATCGAGACGATGGGCACCGAAGGCTACGTCGATGCCTGGCGCGCGTTGCACGCCGATTCGACCGAGAAACCCGGCTTCACTTTCCCCGCCTGGAATCCGCACGTCCGTCTCGACTACGTGTTCACCCCCGCGGCGTACGCGTCACGAGTGAGAGCGTGCGAGGTTCGACGCACGCCCGACGCCGCGCGCACTGCGTCGGATCACTTTCCATTGCTCGTCCAGCTGTCGGAAACCTGACTTCTGGAGCGGCGCGAAGGCCCGTCCACGGCGCCATCGCCCGGCTCAGAAGACGAGGGTCTGAATCGAATGCGGTAAGCTGTTGACTTCCGCCGCGTTGCCAGCCACCCAGAGAAAGTAGGAGATCTTCGTATCCGTTGGATTCATCACCACGACGGATACTTTCCCGTCCGGATTGACGAATGCCGTTGAAAGGAGCGCGCTCCTGCTCGGCGACGCCGCGATCCGGCGCGCGCCCGGTCGCACGAACTTGGAAAAATGTCCGATGTAGTAATACGAATTTGTGTAGATCAGCTCACCGGTTTTCGTATCGCCGTGAACGGGCGCGAAGCAGAAGTTGCCGACGTGATTGGGACCACCTTGCTCATCGAGCAAGACATTCCAGTCCGTCCAGCCGACGGCGCCGTCGTTGAAGTCATTGACCATCGAGTGGCCGTAGATCTCACCCAGTCTCCAGTTGTGGATGTCTTCTGCCTTGAACGAATCGGCGGTGCCTTCGGTAAAGAGCAGCGGCTTATCCGGGAAAGTCTCGTGCACTAGCCTGACGTTGTCGAACATCATCGTGCCGCCGCTCCACGGCTCGTACCAGTGATAACCGATACCCCAGACGTACTGCGCGGCCTTGGGGTCCGCGAGGATGGTGCTGACTCTCTGGTAAATGAGGTCGCGGTTGTGATCCCATGCGATGATCTTCTTATTCCCCAGACCCGCACGATTCATGGTAGGGCCGAGGTAGTTCTTGATGAAATCGCGCTCGTCTTCGGCGGAGTAGATGCACGATTCCCAGGTCTGCGTCGCCATGGGCTCGTTCTGGACCGTCGTTCCCCAGATCGGAATTCCTTCCTTCTCGTAGGCCTTGATGAACTTCGTGTAGTAGTTGGCCCACGATTGATAGAACTCGGGTCTCAGCTTGCCGCCGTGCAGCATGTCGTTGTTGGTCTTCATGAATGCCGGCGGACTCCACGGACTGGAGAAAATCGTGAGCTTGCCCCGAGCAGTTGCCAATGCCTGCTTCGTGAACGGAATGCGGAAGCGTCTGTCGTGGTCGACGCTGAACGACTTGAGATCCTTGTCGCCTTCGTTGACGTAGGTGTAGCTGGCCGACGAGAAATCGCAGCTGTGGATGTGGGTTCGTCCGAGCGTGTAGCCGATTCCTTTGTCGGGGTCGTAGTAGGCGTCGAGAACTTCTCGCTGTTTCGCGGCCGGGAGTTTCGCGAAAGTCTCGGCGGCGGCGTCGGTAAGTGCTCCGCCGATGCCTATGATCGTCTGGGCTCGCTTTGTGGGATCGACGAAAACGCAGATCTGGGTCTCGAGGGGCTGACCCATGTGCTTGAAGGTCAGCTTATCGGTGGGGCTGATGCGGAAATCGGTTTTGTCGGCAGTCGTGTAGACGGTGACTTCTCTGGGCTCGGGCGCCGCGACCTCGGGAAGGTCGGGATTCGCGGGAGACGCTTCTGATGCCTCCCGCAAAAGCCGACTCTTTCCCAGTACAAGGGCCGAAGATGACGCAACGAGAAAACCACGGCGATCGAGTGTCATAGTCGATGATTGTGAGATCGACTAAATATGCTACTCGTTTTACTGCTTCGGGTGACCAACCTCGGTAAGCGGACGCCCGAGAAACGACTCGACCGGCTGTTGCGCATCGTCCATGCGCATGTCGTCCATCAGGTTGATCATCCGCGCCTGCTGGAGCGCGGTCACAACCGGCACGTGTCGGTACTGAATCAGATAGGCTGCCCAGAGGTGGCTGGCCCGCCAGGCGATCGTGCAGTGCAGAAGTACTTTTCCCTTGGCATTGGTCATCGCATCGGCGAACGCTTTCACCGTCGCGGGCGAATACGGCATGTCGGCCGTGCCGCGCACGGGGACATTGATGTAGTTCATGCCCAGCTCCTTTGCGAGCTTCGCTTCGTCGAACGGAACTTTCGCCATCTCAGGCGGCGTGCGGAGATTGAAGTCAGTCGTCACGCCCTGCGCAGCCAGATCGCGGAGGCCCTTTTCGGTTGGCTGGCCGGCGATGAAAACGTCGTCACCGACTTTGGAGAATTTGGCCTCGAAGAGTCCCGGGTTGTCGAGTGCGACTGGAGCGGGAACTTCACCCGTGGGGTTTGGGCCGGTCAGATGTGGCTGCGCACGGCACATGGTCGTTGCAGTCGTCGACATGACGATGGCGAAGCCTGCCAGTTTTGCGATCGCGAAACTCATTTTCAGACTCCCGGGAAGCGGTGGGTCGGTTGAAGCACTGTGATTTAGACAGCTGCGAGCGAAGAACGTTGCCCAACTGTAGCTTCGGTACCGTGAAAGGTCCACGCGTCGGTAAGGTGCGGCGTGCCCGATTGTTTGCCGGAGGTCTGCGCCGATGGGCGCTCGTCGCGGCGGCAATCGGCTGCGTAGCTCCGGCCTCACGACCGCCTATAGTATCGAGCGATTGGCGTATCACGGGTGGCGACCCTGGCAACACCCGCTACTCGCCTCTTACCCAGATCAATCGCACGAACGTCAACAAGCTGCGGGTCGCATGGATTTACCATACGCGCGACTCCGCGTCGCAGATTCAGGCTACGTCGATCGTAGTTGACGGCGTTCTGTACACCTCCACTCCCGCACTCGCCGTCGTCGCGCTGCACGCCGACAACGGTGTCGAGATCTGGCGATTCGACCCCTTCGCGAATCGGGAGCGCGAGACACACGCGAATCGCGGCGTGGTCTACTGGTCGGACGGTACTGTGCGTCGAATCTTTTTTTCCGCCAGCCGTCGTCTGTACTCGCTCGACGCGAGCACTGGACGCCCCGATCCTGCTTTCGGCGATAGCGGCTCCGTCGATCTCGCCAACGGGCTGGGCAGGGACATCGATGGGGCCTACATCGTTGCGACCAGCCCCGGCGTGATTTATCGCGATCTTCTCATCCAGGGCACTCGAGTCGGAGAAGAAGAAGGATCCGCGCCCGGCGACATCCGCGCGTACGACGTCCACACGGGAAAAATCCGCTGGACGTTTCACACCATTCCACGTCCGGGCGAATTCGGCTACGACACCTGGCCCGCCGACGCATGGAAGGCCGCCGGCGGCGCAAACTCGTGGGCGGGAATGAGCGTCGATGCCGATCGTGGCATCGTCTACGTTCCGACGGGGTCGGCGACGCCCGATTTCTACGGTGGCGCGCGGCATGGCGCGAATCTTTTCGCGAATACTTTGCTGGCGTTGGACGCCGCCACCGGAAAACGCATCTGGCATTTCCAGACTGTGCACCACGATCTGTGGGATCGCGACCTGCCGGCGGCTCCGAACCTCGTCACAGTGCTGCACGACGGCAAGCGCGTCGACGCAGTGGCGCAAATCACGAAGAGCGGGTTCGTCTTTCTGTTCGACCGCGCATCGGGAAATCCGCTCTTTCCCATAGAAGAGCGCCCGGCGCCGCAATCTGATCTCGCCGGTGAAGACGCGTGGCCGACGCAGCCGATTCCCGTCGCGCCTGCTCCATTCGGACGGCAGTCGATGACCGAAGCCGATATCACCGATCTCACGCCGAGTGCGCACGCAGGCGCTCTCGAGCGCTTTCGCACACTCAGGCACGACGCCCTGTTCGCGCCACCCAGCAAGGAAGGCACGATCGTGCTGCCCGGATTCGACGGCGGTGGTGAATGGGGCGGAGCTGCCGTCGACAGAGAGACCGGTGTGATCTTTGTGAACGCGAGCGACGTGCCATGGATCGCGGCTATGCGTGATGTGCATCCCGTCGCCGCATCAACGACGGCTCCACGCACGGGTGCAGCCGTGTATGCGTCGACGTGCGCGAGCTGCCACGGCGTCGACCGTCATGGACGCGATCGCGCTCCGTCCCTCGTCGGCGTCGGTTCCCGGCTCTCGGCGCCGCAAATCCGTCAGGTGATCGACCGCGGCCGAGGATTCATGCCGGCCTTTGCGCAACTTCCTGACGATGAGAAGGAAACCGTGATCGCGTACCTGCTCGGTCGTGCGCCCGCATCAATGGCGCCTCGCTGGAGCGCCGTTGATTCAGCTCGGTCTTCAGCAGCGGCAATTTCTCGCGCGAGTGCGCCTTACGAGTTCATGGGCTACGAGCGATGGAGGGATTCGAGCGGATACCCCGTAATCAAGCCACCATGGGGCACTCTGAGCGCGATCGATCTCAACACCGGGGCATATCTCTGGCGAATTCCACTCGGCGAACACAAGGAGCTCACACAGAACCATGGGACGACGGGCGCCGAGCAATATGGTGGTCCGATAGTCACGGCGGGCGGACTCGTGTTCATCGCGGCGACGCAGGACGAAAAGTTTCGCGCCTTCGACAAGGCGACGGGCAAGCTTCTCTGGGAGACGACACTCCCGGCAGCCGGTTATGCGACGCCCAGCACTTATTCTGTGCGAGGAAAACAATACGTCGTAGTCGCCGCCGGCGGCGGAAAACTCGGCACCAAATCCAGCGACACCTACGTCGCCTTTGCGCTCCCCGACTGACAACCTGAAGAAGTCCGGAAGCGTACTGTAGGACGCGCGACTACAGCGCGCTATCTCGCGCGCTCACATGCATTACAACGCGCGTCCGATACTCCGAGTCAGAGCCAGCGCCTATAGTAACGGCTGGTGCAGAAACTCGAGAGCAACCAAACCGACCATCCATATGCGCCATCTATATACGCTCGGATTATTTCTGGCTGCAGGACTGGCTGCCTGTGGCAGCGATTCTGGAATATCAGCACCGCCGCCGCCACCGCCTCCGCCGCAGTCGGTGTTGCTCAAGGAGATCAGCGTTCTACGCTTGCCGTCGCCCTACTACCATTTCAATTACGACGCTGCCGGGGTGGTGACATCCGCCTCGTTCGCGTCGGAGTTCAGGGTCTACACTATGGTATACGACGGCGGACGGCTCACCGAGATGAGAAACGATGCCGTCGGAAACCAGGACCGGGTCCAGTATTTCTATGACGCCGCCGGCAGAGTCAGTTCAGTCACGTATACGGACGCGAATGGTGTCGTCTTCACTCGCGTGTCGCTCACGTACGATGGACCGCGCCTGACGGGTCTCCAGCGCGAGCGCTTGTTCAATGGCGAATTCGTCGTCAACAAAACCGTCACCCTATCGTATTACCCCGACGGCAACCTGCTCGAGCTCGGCGAGCATTTCCCGGCGATCGAGGGCCTGCAGACCGAAACGACCACCGTCGACATTTTCGAGCGCTACGACAACGGGGTAAATGTCGACGACTTCGACCTGATCCACGACGAGTTCTTCGACAACTGGATCCTGCTCCCGGGCGTCCGATTGCAGAAGGGCAATCCCGGCAGAACCGTTCACCTCGGCGACGGCGACAACTTCACCGTCGACTACACGTACAGCTACGACGAAAAAAGTCGGCCCCTGATCAAGAGCGGCGACTTACTCTTCACCAGTGGACCGGACGCAGGCCAGCGGTTCCAGACACAATCCGCGTTTTCGTACTACTAGCGCTGTCCGAGACTTGCCGCGCCGTGATCGATCAGCGCGACGCCGCAGGTTCGAACGTCGCCGTCAACACCGCAAGCAGGAGCTGATCGCCTTTGGCGTCGGGATTTCTGAAAACGAAATACACGTCGTGCACCCCTGAAGTGGGCTGGAGCGCGACGCGAACCCGAGCAGGCACCTGACCGTCGCTCGGATGGATCGCTGCAGTTTCGCCGAGCAGCGTCCCGGTCGGCGAATCGAGATGCACCTCGATCGTTCCTCCAATCGCGTGGTATTGCTTTGGAGCGAGCGCAGTAAAAGTCACGGCTCCGACGTTCGTCATGTCGATCTGCTTGAGCGCCACTGATGACCCCGATCGGTTCACGACAGTAACCTCGACGGGAATTCCCTCGACGGTGTTCTTCTGGACTCCCTCCGAGAGCACGCCATCCGCAACCACCACAGTCGGTGAGCGCAGGACTAGATCTTTGCCTTTCGTGATCGGCGGCATTCCGTTCGCACCGCGATCGGTGTACGACGCACGCAACACGAGTACGCCCTTCGGCGCAGCGGCTGATCCCGCGGGCGGAGAATAAGCGCCACGGGCGGGGAGGGCAGCGGCGCCCGTCTTCGGATCGCCGAGGCTCAGGATGTAGGCGACCATCGCGGTAGTCTGTTCGTCGGTGAGCTGCGGGTGAGCGGGCATGGCTGCCTTGCCCCACACGCCCGAGCCACCCTCGCGAATCTTCCGGACTAGCCGTGCGACCGCAGTGCTGTCGCCGCGATATTTGCGCGCGACGTCCACGTAAGCGGGCCCGATCACTTTCCGGTCGAACTGGTGGCAGGCGAGGCAGTCGCTGGCTTCGATGAGTCTTCTGCCCGTGAAGTTCGCCGCGGCGGGATCACTCGAGGCCTCGCCGGTCGCGTCGGTCGGGGGAAGTCCGCCTTTGAGGAACTGCGCACTGACATTCACTCGGTTTGAGGGGATGGTCCCTCGCCTTAGCGAACCGTCCTCACGATCTGTTACGGCGACGGCATAGCGCACCGGATTTCCGGGGAAGAAGAACGTTCGATTTCCGCCGGTCAGGTTCACATCGACAGCGGGCGGCTCGTTGCCCGCGACAACTTCAGTCGACGCAGAGGAGCTTGCACCCTTGGCGTCGATCGCCGTTAACGTCGCCGTGTAAGTTCCAGGCTCAGTGAAAGTGTAGGATGGATTCGGCTCAGCGAGTCGTTGCACGACCGCGCCACCCTTACGAGCGATGGTCCACACGTAGCGGAGCGAATCTTCGTCGGGATCCATCGTGCCGGCTGACGAAAGCGAGACCCGCATCGGAAGGGCGCCTGCTGGGTTGTCGACCGAAGCGGCCACAACCGGCTCGCGATTGCCGGCGTTGTATTCGATCCGCACGAGCCGCGCGTCGGGATTCCCCTTGAACCAAGCCGTCCCGTATTCGAGCATATACATGTCGCCGCTCGGCCCGAATTCCATCTCGATCGGAGCGCTGAACTCGGTGCTCGGCATGAATCGCTCTATGGAGACGAGGTTGCCGGTCGAATCCATCGTTACGGCCATTATCCAGTGCCGCATGAATTCGTAGATGAACAGCTTGCCGTTGTAGTACTTGGGAAACGGTCTGGCCGCTCCGCGGAAATCGTCGACGTAAAACACCGGACCTGCCGCGGCCGCTCGTCCTCCCGCACCGACAATCGGAAACTCGGGCGACGCCGCGTACGGATACCAGATGAACGCGCCGCGTGCCGGCGGCAGCTCGTTCAACCCGGTGTTGTTGGGCGATGTGTTGAGGGGATGCTCGGGATCGAACTTCTCGCCGGGCACCACAGTCACGGAATCTGAGAAAGTGGTCCGGTAGTATGCCTGATTGTTGCCGACGAACATCGGCCAGCCGTAATTGCCGGCAGTCCGCGCCTGGTTGATTTCATCGTAGCCGCGCGGGCCGCGTCCGGCGGAATCCACATTCGCGTCGGGGCCGACATCGCCCCAGTATAGAAATCCGGTGTGCCTGTCGATCGAGATGCGATACGGATTGCGGTGACCCATCGTGTAGATCTCGGGTCGCGTTTTGGGCGTGCCGGGCGGAAAGAGATTTCCCTCTGGAATCGTGTAGGTGCCGTCCGGCTCCGGGTGGATGCGAATGATCTTCCCACGCAGGTCGTTCGTGTTGGCGGAAGATTTCTGCGCGTCCCACGGCATGCGGCCCGGCCGTTCGTCGATCGGTGCGTAACCGCTGAAGAACGGATTCGAGTTGTCACCGGTGGAGAGAAAGAGATTGCCCTTGCTGTCGAAAGCGAGCGAGCCTCCGGTGTGACAACACTTGAGGCGCTGAGTACCGATCTCGAGCAGGATCTTCTTCGACGCGAGGTGCAGCGTGTCTCCCGCCATGTGAAAACGCGCGAGCACGTTCTTGGGCTCGGGTCCAGCGGGCGAGTAGTACATGTAGACCCAGCCGTTCGTCGCGAAATTCGGATCGATCGTGAGACCCAGCAGACCGTCCTCTGCCTGACTGCTGTCGGTGTATTTGTTGCTGACCGGGATGGTCGCGATGCGCGTCACCTTGCCCGTCGATGGCTTGTAGAGATTGACGAAACCGTGTCGTTCGATGAAAAGCACACGATTGTCGGGGAGGACGGCGAGCTCCACGGGCTCGTCCAGCTTTTCAGCTAGAACGATTTTCTTGAAGCGGTTTTCCTCGGGCCGAGCACGGGCGAAATCGACCGGTTTGGTTCCCATGGCGTAGCGGATTCCACCGAGGAGGTGCTGGAGAAAGAGAGGCTCAGTGTAGGTCGCTTCGGTGTGTCCCATGTTCGTGTACCACGCACGTCCGCCGTCGAAGTCGTGGTACCATGACATGGGATGATGCTCGCCGTTCGTTCCGCCTTCGTAGCTCTTCTCGTCGATTTCAATGAGGACGTGGATGGTGGGATCGATGGACTTGAAGTTGTAGAACTCGTCTTCGCGAACGATCGTGTCAGGAAATCCTTCGGTCGACGGATGATTCTTGTCGATCACGCGATAGGTCGCTTTGCGAACGTTGGGATTGCCTGGATGGCCATTGAACCAGGCGCCCGCGAGCCGGCCGTACCACGGCCAGTCGTACTCGGTGTCTGTCGCGGAATGGACGCCGACCCATCCGCCGCCAGCCTGGATGTAGCGCTCGAAGTTGTCCTGCTGCGCCGGGTCGAGCACGTCGCCAGTCGTGTTCAGAAAAACGACGGCTCTGTAACGAGCGAGGTTTTTCCAGGCGAAAGCGTTGGCATCTTCGGTCGTGTCCACCGCGAATCCATTTTCCTGTCCGAGCTTCCGTATCGCGGCGATTCCATTCGGGATAGAGCTGTGTCGGAATCCAGCGGTCTTGGAGAACACGAGTACTCGAGGGGCTTCCTGACTGCGCGCTGGAGTGGTGAGGCAGATCGATGCGAAGCAAATTGCGAGCAGGACGAATAGTCGTTGCATGGTCGATCGGAGGGGGGAAGAAGGGAACACTGAGCGTGGATCGCATGCGAATCTGCACTGCGGCCCACGCGTCGGAAAGGAGGGGTGTCGCTGTGCCAAAACAGGAGTGTGGTCGTCCACTCGGGACGCTCGTTACCTGACGAAACTTCTCCCATGAGGGTTGCATGACGCTATCAGCCGCAGCAGATCTTCCGCTTCGACGATTGCCCCGTCGCTTGCCGGTCAAAGCAGTCGTGCTCCAGGCAGCGGGATTTTTGGCAATTGCTTGCACCGTTTGGCTCGACGAGCTCGTCGATCTCCCGCACAATCTGCTCGGCGCCCCTGCCAGTCCATTCCGGCCGCACGAGGCAATCCTCGAATCTGGTCTGGTTCTTCTGCTCGGCGCGGCGATAGTGCTCTTTACTATTCGGCTAGCCAGGCACGCGGACAGGCTCATCGTGCTCTGTGCCTGGTGCCACCGCACGCGAGTGGACAATGTATGGGCGAGCATCGAAGAGTTCATGCGCGTGCACCGGGCCGAGACGAGTCACGGAATGTGTCCGGATTGCGCGGCGCGTTTCGACGCGGAAATCGTCGGAGCGGCATAGGCCGGAGGATCCTCACGCCAGCGCCGACCAATCGGGAGTGGCTGTGGGGGGGCGACATGCGAGTAGGCAGCGGCGAGTTTAGCTACGACTGGATTGATAACTGGGCCGTGATCCCCGACAGTCCCGAGGGGAGAATCAACGGCCGCACACATGGAGTCGCCGTAACCGGCGATGGCTCAGTGGTTGTCTTCCACGTTGGGAATCCCGCGGTGCTCGTCTATGACCGGAGCGGATCGCTGATCAATTCGTGGGGTGACCGATTTCCAGGTGCTCACGGCCTCACGCTCGTGCAGGATGGTCGTGCGGAGTATCTGTGGCTCACCGACTACGTGACGGGCGAAATCGTCAAGACGACGCTTCAGGGTGAGACCGTGCTGTCGCTCCCTTTTCCGGACCTCAAGGGATACAACGATCCGAAGTATGCTCCGACGTGGGTGACAGTTTTCGAGGAGCATGCAGGAGGCAACGGAGACATCTGGGTCGCCGATGGTTATGGCGCCGCCTACGTCCACCGCTACGATCGAAACGGCAATTACATGAACAGCATCGATGGAACGGCGGGAGCCGGAAGATTCCGGCATCCGCACGGAATTTTCGTCGACACGAGAAAGGCGGAGCCGGAGCTATACGTCGCCGACAGAATGAACAGGCGCATCCAGGTATTCGACATGGAGGGCGCGTTCAAGCGAGTAGTTCCGACGGTTCCGAATACGAGCGCATGCGCGTTCATACCCGACGCCGATTTTACACTGATTCCGGAAGCGCCTTATCGTTCGCGGATAACTGTCGTCGATCCCAACGATGAAGTGGTCTGTACGCTCGGCGAGAATGACGTTGTCTGCGCGCGCGAAGGTTTTCCCAACGATCGCAAGTTGATGGAGCGTGGTCGCTTCGTTGCGCCACACTCAGTCGCAAGAGACGCTCTGGGAAATCTATACGTCGTGGAATGGGTTACGGGCGGGCGTATTACCAAGCTTGCCAGACTACCTATTCGCCATCCAGCTCGCGGGTCATCTCGATCATCGTCCGCCTGAACCCCGCTCTGGCGAACAGCCGCTGTGCGACTTCGTTGCCCTCCGCCGTCGAGAGCACAGCTCGAGGCGCACCGCGGGCTTTGAGCTCCGCGAGTGTAGCATCGAGGAGGGCGCGACCAAGGCCGCGTCCTCGATGTGAAGGGTCGACTACTATATCGTAGAGTGCTCCCGCTGGTCCGCGCAGCGCCATGTAGTCCGTCCCCTCGAGACCTGCGTAGCTGTAGCCCAGTACCTGCCCGTCTCGATCGGCAACGAGCACGATGACGTCGGGATTATCGAGCTGGCTGCCGAGGTATGAGGCGTATCCGTTTTTGGTCCGCGGAGTCGGCGCGATGAATCGCTTGGGGTCGAGATCGTGGTGCACCTTTACGAGGAGGGCGCCCAGCCTTCCGATAGTCTCGAGGTCCTCAGCCCGAGCTCGTCGGATCGTTGCGGGCGAAGTCGGCGTCTTATCTGATTCGTTCGCCTTTGGTCTCACCGATCGATTGTTGCCTGCAGGCTGGGGGGATACCGGTTGCCGGACACTTTGTCGGGAGAAAACGCCGACTCGAGCAAAGTCATGTCCTGATTGCTCAGCGACACATCCGCCGCACCGAGATTCTCCTCGAGATACTTGCGCCGCTTGGTGCCCGGTATCGGCACGATGTCCTCGCCCTTCTTGAGAATCCAGGCGAGCGCAATCTGTGCTGGTGTCGCTTTCTTGCGCGCCGCGAGCTGCTTTACCAGATCGACAAGCGCCAGGTTTGCCTTCCGACTTTCTTCCGCGAATCGGGGGATGAGTTTGCGGAAATCGTCGCTGTCGAATTTCGTCTGCTCATCGATCTTGCCTGTAAGAAATCCTCTCCCAAGCGGACTGTAGGGAACCAGGCCAATGCCGAGCTCGCGAAGCGTGGGTAAGATGCGCGCCTCGAGGTTCCTCTCCCAGAGCGAGTATTCGCTCTGCAGCGCGGAAATGGGATGCACCGCGTGCGCTCGACGAATATTCTGCTCACCTGCTTCGGAAAGCCCGAGGTAGCGGACTTTACCTGAGCGGACGAGATCTGCCATCGCGCCGACCGTGTCTTCGATCGGCACAGTCTTGTCGACGCGGTGCTGGTAGAGAAGATCGATGTAGTCGGTGTTCAAGCGACGAAGCGAGCCGTCGACGGCTTCGCGGACGTGCTCGGGACGACTGTCGGTGCCGACGTTTTTCCCGTTTTCGATTTTGAAGCCGAACTTCGTCGCGATCACGACGCGATCGCGCGGCGGTCCAATTTCCTTCAGCGCGCGCGAGAGAAGCTCCTCATTCTGGTAGGGCCCGTACACTTCCGCGGTGTCGAGGAAGTTGCATCCGAGCTCCAGTGCTCGGCCGATCGTCGCAATGGATTCGCGATCGTCGCGCTCTTCGGGAGAGCCGTAAGACTGGCTCATTCCCATGAGTCCGAGTCCGATTCCTGAGACGGTGAGTCCCTGGCTGCCGAGTTTTCGAGTGGTTAGCATGTGAAGGAATGTATTGTAGGAGACTGTATCAGGTACCGGGTACGACGTCGAAGTCGCTTCGCTGACTGCCGAGTGTCCATGCGAACGTGCTCGTCACTTCTTCTGATCCTTCTCGCAGCGCCACTCGCGGCGCAGCACGCCCTGCCGCCCGTTGGCTCGATTGACGTGTACGGTGTTCAGCAGGTTAGTGAGAGCGCCGTCCGGCGCGCCGTCGGCATCGCACCCGGCGATCTACTTCCTGACAGCGCCGCGAAAGTTGCGATTCTCACGCGTCTCCGCGCGATTCCGGGGGTGGACGACGCCAAGCTGTTTGCGATTTGTTGCGAGGGGAGCGGCCGGACGATGGTCTTCGTCGGCATCGCCGAGCCAGGTACGCCGCGTCCAAGGTTCCGCGCCGCGCCGACCGGCAGCGCGCATCTGCCCGCGGAGATCCTGGCGCGCGATAGCGTCTTTTCGCAGCGGTTCATCGAAGCGATTCGCGCGGGCCGCAACGCCGAAGCCGATTCCGGCGGCCACGAGTTCTTTGCTGATTCGGCGTTGAACGCGATGCAGCACCAATATCTTGCGTTCGCGGCAACGCGCATCCCGCTGCTGCGGGACGTTCTCGCGCATTCGGCGAGTGCGACGCAGCGCGTGCTGGCGGCGGAGCTTCTCGACTACGCACCCGACGTACGCACAGTCATTCCCGACCTTGTCGCTGCGATGGACGACCCGGTGAGCGACGTACGAAACGCGGCAATGCGGGCGCTCTGGGTGATCGCTGCGTTCGCGCAGAAGGAGCCCGCGCTGGACATTCACGTGCCTACTACACCTTTTATCGATAAGCTGTGGTCGCTCGACTGGACTGACCGCAACAAGGCATCCCTCGCGCTCTCGCAACTCACGCTGGATCGCGACCGCGAGCTGCTCGCAGAATTGCGCCGTCGAGCGCTCCGTCCGCTTCTCGATATCGCGCGATGGACGGATCCGGGCCACGCATTCCCAGGCGTGGTGATGCTGGGCCGCATCGAGGGACGCAGCGATCCAGAGATCTTTGCGGCGATACAACGCGGCGACCGAGCGTCGATCATTGCGCAGGCGGTGCGCATGCTGCGGGAGCGCGACGCGCACTGATCCTCGCGTTCGCGCGCTGTTTATCATGCCGGTTGCCTCGCCTCTCAAACGTTAGTGCGATGCATTTTTGTTATATTGGATTTGTCGCGCTCGAACCCTGACAGGTGTCGGTTCTCGCGGCATCTTCTGCTGTTATCCGAAATCGTTTCACCACCCGATCCGCCGCCTCTGCGTGAGACTGCGCAATGAGGCTGGCCTCCCAATTGGAGACGCCCGTCATGTCCGCACGTCTGCTGCTGCTCGCGACCGCCGCTTCGTTTCTCGCCCTGCAATCAGCCGCCGCTCAACGGCCGGTGTTTCCGCCGGCACGCGGCCCGGGGGACAGCGCCGCGTCATCAAGGGATTCAACCGGCGTTCCCGCGATCGAGCGCGTCTCCACGACCAAGCACACCGTGACGATCGACGGCAAGGCCGTCCCCTATACGTCTCGCGCGGGCACGATGGTCATCCGCGACGACGAGGGGAAGCCGAAGGCGACGGTCTTTTACATCTCCTACACGCGGGACCAGCAGAACTCGACGGCGCGTCCAGTCACGTTCTTCTTCAACGGCGGTCCGGGCTCCGCGTCGATCTGGCTCTCGATGGGACTCATGAGCCCGCTGCATCCGGAGATGGGACCGAACGGGGCGCAGCCGGCGCCGCCATACAACCTCGTCGACAACCCCTATTCTCCGCTCGATGTCACGGATCTCGTGCAAGTCGATGCAATGATGACCGGGTATTCGCGTCCAGGCCCAGGCGTGAAGGCAACGGATTTCACCGGAGCGTCGAACGACATCAAGATGTTCGGCCAGTTCATCCGCGATTATCTCGACAAGTACGACCGGTGGGGCTCGCCGAAATATCTCTTCGGCGAGAGCTACGGAACGTTCCGCTCAGCGGGACTCGCGTCGGAGCTGCAGAGCAGCGAAGGCATCGAGCTGAACGGGATCATGCTGCTCGGCACTGTGCTCGACTTCCAGAATATTCTGGCCGCGCCGACGAACGACATGGCATTCGAGTGTTATCTGCCTACCTACACGGCGACGGCGTGGTACCACAAGAAGCTCCCCGCCGATCTTGAGGCTCTGACTCTGGAGCAAGTCGTCCAGCAGGCGCGGGACTACGCGTTCGGCGAATACATGACGGCGCTGGCGAAAGGCAACACGCTGCCCGATGCCGAGCGAACGAAAGTGGCGCAGCAGTTGGCGCGACTCACGGGAGTATCACAGCAGTACGTGCTCAACACCAATCTTCGCATCGATCCTGGCACGTATCGCACTGAGCTGCTTCGTGGTGAGCGCGAGACGGTCGGGCGCTACGACAGCCGGATGATCGGAATCAATGGCAACGCCGCGAGCACGCGTGAGGATTACGATCCATCCGACGTGGCACCCGCCGGCGCATTCATGTCGGCGTTCATGCGCTATCTCCACAGCGATCTCGCGTACAACACCGACCTCCAGTACTACATGGGCGGTCACGCGGGGCGGTGGGATTACTCGGGCCTGAACGCAGGTGGAAATTTGGGAGCCGGGTATCCGAGCGAATCCGAATCACTACGGACTGCGATGGCGAAGGATCCGTACCTGCACGTCTTCGTCGGCGCGGGCTACTACGACATGGCGACGCCGTTCGCGAACGCTGAGTACACGTTCCGGCATCTCGGGTACGATCAGACGTACAAGGATCGCGTCGAGTTCAAATACTATAAGAGTGGCCACATGGCGTATCTCAATCAGGAATCTGCGGGGCAGCTCAAGGCAGACATTGCGCGGTTCATCGCGTCGACGGAGCATCCGAGGAACATCGCGCCCACGATGTGAGGCGCGGCGAGCGTTTACCGGCATCTCCGTGCCCGTGGTTGTTTTGACCGCAGCTACATCCCGAACCAGTAACTGATCTTCAGCACGAAGATGTTGTCCGCCGGCGCTGAGAAGAGCGCGCTTCGATCGCGCACGAACGACAGGTCACCGAGCGGCGCAACGTCGCTGCGCGTCTGCGTCCACACGAGATAGGCCGTCGAGCCCGGGCGCCACTCCCACCGTAGAACGCTCGTGCCGCGCAAGCTTCGAAAATTGAAATTCGGATTGCCGAGCGTGAAGCTGGGTGCGGGCCCGGCGCCGTCTGGATCGATGGTGTACTCAAGACTTCCCGCTTGCCCGCTCGTTGTGACCGTGCCGACATCTTTACCGTAAACGAGCTTGCGCTGCTGACGCGGCGCGGCGTACTCCTCGAAATCCGTGTAATTGCCGCTCGCGATGAGCGGTTGGGCGAAAAGATCGACCGAGAGCGACGGCGTGAATGTCACCGCTCCGCGCACCGTCATGTAGACCTGCTTCTGCTCCAGATGGGCGAACACGTAGCGGTTACCGTAAAACAATGTTGCGGTAGGATCGGCGATTTGCGTCACGTACTGCGACATCGTCGTCGAGTGCGAGTAACCAGGTCCAAGGGTGAGCTGCACGTTCGGCGCTGGCCGAATGCTCGCCGACAGGTCGAGCGACGAGTTGCTCCCACCGTCGTCAGTTTTGCTCGCGGAAAGAGTGGTGTTCAGGATGATGCGTCGTCGCGGATCGGTGGAGATCTCTGCGAGGGCGACATTCGCGGCGGGTGTCCGCACGTCCGGGCCTCCCCGAGTCAGACGGTCGGAAATAGCCGTGAACGTCCGCGAGGCGAGCACTACAACCTCCCAGTAGTTGAGGAGCTGCGACTGGAGGAAGCCCGTCGCATCAGCTCCCGTTGCGTCGCCGTCGTAATTCCATTGCTTCTCGGCGCCTAAGAACACCGTGGCGTTTCGATAGAAGCGGGTCGGCTTCGTGAAGACCGGCCCGAAGGTGCCGTTGATCCACCGCCAGTCTGCGTTCTGGAGAAAGCCGAGGTCGTTGGTCTCGAATCCGGGGCTGATCGCCGCCGCGTTGAGATCGCCCTGCCATTTTCCGCTCTGCTTGGAGAGCCGGCTTATCGCGCCGTAACCGGAGAGGGAGCTGGCGGACGGATCGTATACGCTCGAGAAGAGTCCGCCGGAAACTCTCCGATCCGGGCGCTGAAAGTAGCGCGCGGAGGATCGTTCGAGGCGCGCGATTGCGAGTGAGTCCCCGGTAACGCGCGACGCGCTGACCGCGGCGTAAAGGTGATAAGTGTGGTTCAGCCAGTACAAATCGCCGTCGGTCCCCACGGTGCGCGCGGAATTCGGCAGCAGTGATTGGAGGCCGGGATCGTCGAGCCTGCGATCGACAGACGTTATGATCCCGCCTACGACGAAATTGCCGTTTCGCAGGTCGCGCTTGCCGCGGGCTATGAGATTGTTCGCGAGCGGTTCGACGGGCTGCTCGATGCGACCACCGGCATTGGTTTCGACTTGGGCGGTTTCGCGGCTGGTGACCGCGTCGAGCATTCCGACGGTGTATCCGCTCGCGGTCCGCCCCGTGAGTTTTGCCGCGCCAAGAATGTCGGTGTTCTCAGGCACGTCCGCAAAAGGTCCTCGCGCGAAGGCGAGATCTGCTCCCTGTGGTGGTCTGCCGATGCGGCGCGAGTAAAACATCCCCAGGCCAAAGCCGCAGTTAATGTTGCAACCGGGCTGGCCGAAATTGAAAACATCGCTGCCCTCGACGAAGAACGGCCGGAGCTCAGGGAAGAACGTCTCGTATTGGCTGAGATTGACGACGGCCGGATCGACTTCCACCTGGCCGAAATCGGGGTTCACCGTCGCTGCCAGAGTGAAGCTGTTCGTCAGGAGGTATTTCGCATCGGCGCCGACGCGCATATCGCTGGCGCTGCTATGAAAGAATGGACTCTGCGGGTCTCCTGAATTGAGTCGCTTTGTGCGCCCGACCACGTACGGGAGGAGCTCACCGTGGTGCGTTCCGCCCTGTACTTCAAGTCCGGTGAGATCTCCGAAAAACGCAGGCCCGCCGACTTCGTTCTGCTTCCAGAAGGCCCATACGTCGCGCTCCTGGTTGCGGTAAATGATGCGCGCGAGATTGAGTCCCCACGTTTGAACGGGCTTACGGGAGAAGCGAAGCTGGCTGAGTGGAATTCTCACTTCGGCGGTCCAACCCAGCGAATCAATGTTGCTCGCTGCTTCCCAGACTGGATCCCATGATCTGTCGAAATCCGTCGCGTCGCCGCGCCAGCCCGATGGGTTCACGTCGAACTCGACGGAATGCAGACGATCGTGGTAGGCGTCGAAGTCTATCCGAAGGATGTCGCTCTCAGTCGCCTGGTCGTGACGCGTGAGCATGGTGGTCACGCCGGCAGCGCCGTGGGAATCGTACATCCGGGCTCCGACATAGATGGCCTCGGCGTCGTAGAGAATCCGTACTTCCGTCCTCTCCGTCGGCGCCTCGCCTTCGTTCGGTTTCTGTTGCTTGAAGTCGGTGATCGGTGAGGCAGCCGTCCATGCGGCTTCATCGAGCCGGCCATCGATTTTGATTTCGCCCTTCCGAAGCGCCGCGACGGCGGACGGCCGTCCGCTCGTGGGTACGCCGGGAACTTTGTCGGAACCAGCCGGCGGGATTGTGGACGTGGTGTCCTGCGCTCGAAGCAGGAGCGGGAAGGGGAGGGGGAGGGGGAAGAGGACGATTGCGAGAAAGAAGGAGGCCGGGATCTTCATAACGTCGGTGTGGCGGACGGAAGTTTGCGATCAGGATCTGTCAACAATACGCACTGGAAATATGCGTCGTTATGCAGTAGTTAATTGTTAGGGCATCGATGCCGCTCTCTATTTCACCCTAGTCCGCGTCCTTAAAAGCAGGTTCGAACATGACGCATGCTTTGCCAGCGATCCGTTTGGCGTGGGGGCTCGGCGTCTTCGCGATAGCCGCTCCATTGAGCCTGATCGCACAAAACTCCAGAACTTCGGTGGTTATCGCCGGAGTAGCCGACGCCACCACCGGAGCACCGCTCGAGAACGCCGAGGTGAGAGTGGTGGACGCGAACATCTCTGGCAGAACCGACTGGAACGGAGAAGTGCGAATCCCATACGTGACGCCTGGCAAGCACCAGTTTGAGGTGCGGCATCCTGGATACAGCGTTCTCAACGTCGATCTGCTTGTGCAGGGAGATTCGACTGGTCCCGTATTCCGACTGGCTTCCACGAACCCGGTGCCTGAACTCGAACCGGTTACAGTCAACGGCCAACCAACGCCGTCGTCACTGAAGGCCTTTGAGGCGCGTCGTGCTCAGGGACTTGGAAAGTTTCTAACCGCCGACCAGCTGGAGGTGGCGGAACAGACCAATCAGGCCCTTATGAGCATCGTGGTCCACGCCTTCAATGGACTGATGTCAGCGCAGGATCCGGAGCACACTGGTCGCGATATCCTGATGACGCGACGCGCCAATGCGCGACTCGAGCAGAATGACCTGCCGCTGGAAATGCACTATATATCCGAGTCGCACTGCGGCGTCGATGTCTATCTCGACGGCACGCAGTACAAGGATGATCTGGATGCGATTCGGCCCGAGCAGCTTGCTGGGGTCGAGTATTATCCGATGAGTGCTGCTCCGGGCGAGTACCGGAGGCTGTCCAGCAGCTGCGGGGTATTGCTGCTCTGGTCCAAGAGGTAAAGCGCCTGATTGTGTGGAGTTCAATTAGTCGGCGCCGTGTAAGCGGGAACCGGGCAGGATTCCTCGGGCGCCGGGGGGGGGGAGGAGGTATCATGGGTTCGGAGACTTGCTACGATCCTTCCCTTGATCCGCGCATTGTTATGCTGCGAGACTCTCGCAGTATAAGTCCGAGTTGAAAATGTGCCGCTTTCTCAAAATGAAAGCGAAGCAATGAGTTGCGCCCGGCCAACGATTTCGGGGCAATGCTTATGTCGCGAATCTTTCGCAGGGTTTGCGTTTTCTCCGCAGTATAAGCAGCCGGCATAATTACCAGTTAGGTAGCACACCGGAGGTAATCATGCTAGACCTTTTGCTTACCACGCTCATTTATCTGGCTCCAATCGCGAACGCACCTGTGGACTCAGTGGACGCGGGCGCAATTACTCGGGCCTACACCGCTATGGTGAGCGTCCAGGCTCTGGCTCCTCCGGAGCATGATAGTATCCTTCTAATAAAGGTCGACTCTCCGAAACCTGGCAGCTTACTGTCTGGCTTTTACCGAGAGCACGGACAGTGGTTCGATTATCTGGTCACCAATGGACGCGGTTTCCGGATTCAGGCGATCGATTCAGTTCAGCCCGGGGTCGGAGTATTTGGCGGCAGGACAGCAGCTGCGAGGGCTCAGACCGATCTCCTACGCCGACTCGCGGCGGACTCGCAGTTCAATTCCATCGCCATACCAGCAATTGCTCGTTACCTAGAGCACTCAGGTCTTCCTGTGCGCCGATCGCTTCTAACTCTTGGGTATCGCGCCATTCCCCTGGACAGCGCGATGAAAATTGCTAGTCGCTTTTTTTACCCTGATATACTTACGCCTGATGGAATTCTGACTCACATCTGCACAGTCCTAAATGCTGTCCGGGAGTTACGGCACCGCGACCCCGCCCTAGAGGCTTTCCTCTTTTCCGCAATCGTCAAGGACGTGATGAGGGACACTTCATATATCGACCCGGATTTTTCGCCCGCCATGAAATTGATGAACGAGCTCGATTCGCCCCGAGCATCGAAAGCGATTCGATTGAGTCGAGCGCAGGGAGCGATGT
>JBOHTB010000087.1:0-3595 GCA_050733435.1 Gemmatimonadaceae bacterium
TACATGGCCGGGCTCATCGGCGCGTCGAACAGCCCGATCTCCGGCGTCGGCATTCTTTCGATCGTGGTGGCTGCGTCGATGTTCGCGCTCGCGGTGACGCCGACCGCAACCAACAGACAGGCTCTGATTGCGGTGTCATTATTCGTGACGGCGATCGTGTTCGCGTGCGCGACGATCTCGAACGACAATCTTCAGGACTTGAAGACCGGCCAGCTGGTTGGTGCGTCGCCGATGCGCCAGCAGATCGCGCTTATCGTCGGTGTCGCGGCGGGCGCGTCGGTGATTCCGTTCGTGCTGAATCTGCTCGCGCGGGCTTACGGTTTTGCGGGCGCGCCGAACGTCAACGTCGTCGCCTCGAATCCATTGCCCGCGCCACAGGCGACGCTGATTTCGGCGCTTGCGCAGGGCGTCATCGGCGGAAGTCTCGAGTGGAAGATGCTTGGCATCGGTGCACTCGTCGGCGTCGGGCTCGTCATTCTCGACGAGATACTCGGGTGGATGAAGAAGCTGCGTATTCCGCCGCTGGCGGTCGGGATCGGAATTTATCTGCCGATGTCGGCGACGTTTGCGGTGATCATCGGCGCGGTGCTGGCGCACTGGTACGACGGCCGAGTGAGCACGATGCCGAATCCGGAGCGAGGGAAGCGATTGGGGACGTTGGTGGCGTCGGGATTGATTGTCGGCGAGAGCATCTGGGGAGTGCTCAACGCCGGACTTATCGTGGGGTTCTCGAAGGAAGCGCCGATCGCGCTCGTGCCGGAGAGTTTTGCGCCTGCGTCGTGGCTCGGCGTCGTTCTGTTTGTAGCGGCGATCGTCTGGCTTTACGGATGGATGCTGCGCAGATCGAGAGAGGCGGCGCCGGCAGTCTGAGGTCTTGCGCGGCGCCGATGTGCGAGGACTCCGCCGCGACTATTTGCCCGAGAGTAATGCGGTGCTCGCCGAGAGCGAGCCATCGGGCGCTTTAGAGGCGAGGAGTACGACCTGATCACCGGTCGCCAGCTTCTTCGTCGTCGCCTTGATTTCGGTCACGGGCGCGTTGGCCGGCACGGTGACTTGTTGCGACCCGCCTTTGTACTGAACGACGAGCGTTGATCCGTTGGATGCGGTGACGTTGCCGTTGGACATCCGGGATTGCGAGGCGGTCCCGTTGGTCATCCGTGAACCGGAGACCGCGCCGTTCGTCATGCGACTTCCGCTGCCGCCGCTCGCGTTCTGATTCATCATGCGGCTGCCTTCGCCGAGTCCGCGGAGCTCTTCGGGGAAGATATGAATCTCGGTTGCCTGTTCGGTGCCGTCGGGCTGTTTGACGGTGGTGACACCGATGAAGACGTTGTCTTTGACGTCGGCGAGTTTGCCGGCCTGGCGGGCGAAGACCTTGAAGGGCTGTGTGGTTTTGACGGTGACGTTGCCGGTGGACGCCGCGACGACGACTGTAGTGTCTGAAACGCTGGCGACGGTGCCGCGAACTGTGGAGGAGGTGTCGCTGGCGCTCGCGGTCGAGTTCGACGAGTCGGCCGTTGCGGTATCTGACGCGGCCGATTTCGATTCGCGTCCGCAAGCTGCGATGGCGAGTGCGGCGATCGCGAGGAGTGGAAGTTGGAGTGAGGTACTACGGAAACTGGCGATCATGGCACTGTCTCCTCTTAACGCCCTCTGATGCAATCCTAAGTTCACGCATTGTTATACTGCAAAGATTGCGCGAGATAAGCATTTCTCGGGTCTGGGGCCCCTGAGCAGCAAGTGCGTGATTCAGAGGGAGTTACGGAATACTGTGCTGTGGACCCGTATTGTTATCTCGCGAAGCGCTCGCAAGGTTTGCATTTTCTCCGCAGTATAAGCAGGCTGTATAATTACCAGTTAGATGGCGGTGACAGTCCGTCGCCCCGGACAATTATGACCAAGATTCATGTCGCGCTTCTGAACGAGGGCACCACCGTCTGGCGACCTGTCGATGCGGTTCCGATCGCTGACAATGTCTTTCGAATCGTCGGTACTCCTTCCGACGACGAAGAATGGGAGTTCGCTCGGGGTGTGACTGTTCGATGCGAGCGACGAGACCTATCAGGTCGCCCGGAACTTGTCGCGGTGGAACGTGTCCCCTCCGCCATCTAACGAACGTTGCAGCAAACGAGCGCGCGTGCTATTGAATAGGTATGAGCGCAACGCTATTTAGTCGACCTGATAAAATTCTTCGCGCCCGTTTGGTCGCGTCGCTCGCAGCTGAACTAAGGCGTTAGGTCGACGAGCAAGTAACTCGATCTGGCAGAGCGGCTTATAGTTTCTATGGCATCCCCTTCGTTCGATTCACCACAGGCCGCCGCGCTCGCCGGGTTTCCCGAGGGCGCCGCGCGCGTTCTCGCGACACGCGCGAACGGTGAGAACGCTTACGTGTTGCTGGACACTCGTCCCAATGGACCGCGGTACGTTTACGGCATCGAGTGCATGCGCGCGGGCCATGGCTGGGTCGAAGGTTCGAGCAGCAATGCCGCGAGCGGTTGGATGATCACACATCGCGACTCCGGTCTGGGAATGGTCGTCATCTGGGATGACGCCCCTGTTGCCGCAGATTTAGTGCGAGTTGCGTTAGGGTCCGACATACACGAGGAGCCCGTCGAGAACGGCGTGTTCCTTAGCGCGTGGTGGCGGATCCCCTGTCCGGAAAATGTTCGGCCCGGTGCGATCGCGTTTCGCGTGTCGGGTCGGTGGGTCGAGGCTCGGTGACGCCGCGACCTAACGGTCGTTGCAGCAGACGAGCGCGACCAAGTCGTGAGGTTTCTCGCGTGGAGAGAGCTTGTGAAGTGCGAACTCCAATGTGCATGTTGAGCAGATCGCTCGCAGCTGAACTTGGGCGTTAGATAGCCACACGTATTGATCTGACCAATGGGACTTGACATCGTAGAGTACGTCATGGCGGTGGAAGAGGCGTTCGAGATCGATATCCCTGACTCGGACGCCGCCCAGCTCGAAACGCCCGCGAAGCTGATTGACTACGTCTGCGCACGCTTGAGCCAATCGGGCGACGGACCACCATTGGTTCAGACAGCGTTCTACTGGCTGCGCAGAGCGCTCGCGGAGGAACTTCATCTCTCGCGCGATCAGATTCGCCCCTCCACGACAATTGAGCAATTGACGCATCGACCGGAGAACGAAGTCTGGATGGCGGTCGCCCGTCGGCTGGAAGTCAGCCCAAAATTCCTCACGCACTCACCAGTGGCGAAGTGGCTCGCGAAGTTGGTGCGCGCGCCAGGACGAACGGTTGGCGATCTCGCCTCACAGCTCGCCATGCTGCATCCGTCGGTGTTCAAGCATTATGGCGAGGGCTGGACTCGCGCTCAGATCACCGAGGTCACCCTGCGGCTTGTCGAATACGAGACCGGTCAGGCGATTGGTTCAGCGCAGCTCGAGGCGTCGTTCATTCGCGATCTTGGGATGGGCTAATCAGGCATCCGCGCGCGGCTATCTAACGAACGTTGCAGCAGACAAGGGAAGTTGCACCAGTTTCGTGAACACTTTCACCTAACGAGGAGGGTGTCATGCCACGAGCTGGACCCCGCAAAGTTCATCGGTACAGCGACGAGTTTAAGTGGGCCGCGGT
>JBOHTB010000088.1:0-3940 GCA_050733435.1 Gemmatimonadaceae bacterium
CCAGAGCGGCGCTCGGGCGCGGATATCACCGTTCGGGCCTGCCACTATCGATCCACCTGAAAAGCTCTTGCCACCTTCTGTACCGACCAGATTGACGAGCGCCACGACCACCCCGTGCTCCTCTGCAATGTCGCGGGCGAGCCGCTCCCAGCGCTTGAGATTGGCGGGAATCGGGCCTTCGTCTTCTCGCGCCCACACGCCTCGGGCCGGCGAAGCCGACACTATGAAGATGATTGCGGCTCCGTCGAGGGCGGCGACGGTTCCGGTCAAGCTGTGCCATGCATCCTCGCAGATCAGCACTGCCGCACGACCCCACCGCGTGTCGAACGCCCGGACCTCGAAGCCACGATCGACGAATCGCTCCTCGTCGAACAATCCGTAAGTCGGGAGGAAGAGCTTGCGATGCACATGCCGGATCGTCGGCTCTTCGGGCTCTTCGCCCAACGTCACGTAGAGAGCACTATTATAGAAAGCGTTGTTCCACACTTCGTAAAAGCCGATGCACACATCCAGCGGGCGCGGGGTATCAACTGCTGCGCGATACTGCGATTGAAGATCGCGCGCAAAAGCGCCGGCCGTCATCGCGACATCGCGCACACCGCCCTCGACGAAGTAACCGGTGAGTGCCGTCTCGGAAAAAACGGCGACATCGGGACGAGGCTCGAGAGCGTCGATCTGGGAGAAAACCCCGGCGAGCCGCTCGATGTTGGCGGAGTAGTCGCCCTTTCGCGGCTTGAACTGAACTACGACGAGATGAATAGACCGATCCATCCTTTTGAAGTTGCCACGCCGTCGAGGTACAATCAACCGCTTTGCACGCTGTTGGCGCTGCTGCTTTGTGCCGGAGCAACAGCTGGTGGACAGCAACAGTCTGCGGCGGCCGATAGCGTTCCGTGGACGATCGTTCCGGTCGCCCAGGCATCACTCGTTTTTGCGCGTGATGGTTCTCTGATTGGCGAAATCGGCAAGGAAATCAGGACCAGCGTATCGATTAAATCGCTCCCCAAGTACCTGCCGCAGGCTTTCGTAGCAGTGGAAGATCATCGCTTCTACCAGCACGATGGGGTCGATGTCGTCGGCATCGCCGGCGCACTCAAGGACAACATCTTCGGCGAGCGACGCGGGGCGAGCACCATTACCCAGCAGCTCGTTGGCAACATGCATCCTTCGCTCATCGATCGCAGCGATATGAGCCTCGGCAGAAAGCTCAAGGAACAGGCAGCGGCGCGCGAGATGGAGAAACACTATACCAAAGCGCAGATCCTCGAGGCTTATCTCAATCAGATCTCGTTTGGTCACGGTTGGTATGGCGTCGAGGCTGCGTCGCGCCACTACTTTGGAAAAAGCGCCTCAAAACTTTCGCTCGCAGAGGCTGCCTCGCTGGCGGCGATGCCCAAAGGTCCGGCCCTGTACGATCCGGTGAGATATCCGGATCGCGTACGGCAGCGCCGGAACGTCGTCTTAGCGCTGATGGCGGACCAGGGTTACATCACGAAAGCACAGGAAGAAAAGGCGCGGGCGACGCCGCTCGTCACGTCACCGAATGGCGGTTACTCTGCCTACTCTCCATGGTTCGTCGACGTCGTCCGTGTACAGGCGTCGCGGGCTGGAATCCCAGTGAGCGAGGGTGGGTATCGCATCTACACCGGTCTCGACCCTGTTCTGCAGAACGCCGCTATGACCGCGCTCCTCGAAGAGACCGCCGCGGCTGAATCGCAGCCCGGCTACTCACATCCGAAATATTCGCCAGGAAAACACACAACCCCGGCGCGAACGACGGGCTATTTGCAGGGAATGGTAGTAGCACTCGATCCCGCATCTGGTGACGTGCGAGCGTTGGTCGGAGGGCGCGACTACAGCGATTCGCAATTCGACCGCGCGGTCGACGGAATGCGGCAGCCGGGCTCCGCATTCAAGCCAATCGTCTACGCCACCGCAATATCTGACAGCATCACGCCCAATGCGGTCTTCGTCGATAGTGCCCTCTCGATCCCGTTGCAGAATGGAACGATCTACAGCCCGGAAAACGCCGAAGGCGAGTTTATGGGGCCGGTCACACTTCGCGAGGCACTCGCCAAGTCGCTGAACGTCATCGCGGTCGAGTTGGGAATGAAGGTCGGAATAGATTCGATCTCGAGTCTCGCACACCGGATGGGAATCAGCTCAAGGATCGCGCCCTATCCATCCAGCGCCATCGGCGCGTCAGTAGTGCAGCCCCTGAATCTCGTAGCTGCATATACGACGTTCGCGAACCTCGGCACGCCAGTAGAGCCGCGTTTCATTTACCGTGTCGAAGACAGAGATCGAAAGGTGGTCCTGTCACGCGAGATTCGCGCGCTCGCGCCGGCACTCGACCAACGAGCGACCTACGTGGTGCGCGACATGATGCGCGACGTAGTAGAGCGCGGTACTGCATCGAGCATCAGACGCTACCTCCCTGCCACAGTTCCGGTCGCTGGGAAGACGGGCACCACCAACGACAACACGGATGCGTGGTTCATCGGACTCACGCCTGATCTCGTCGCCGGTGTGTGGATCGGATTCGACAAACCTACACCGATCGGAGCGGGCGCCGCCGGCGGGTCGCTTGCGGCGCCAGTATGGGGGAAAATGGTCGCCCGATACTATGCTTCAGAACCGCAGATCCTCGCGTCTCGGCCGGCCGAACAATGGCTCCCTCCACTAGGCGTCATCATGGGCGATGTCGACCGGACAACGGGCGAGCTTGCAACGGATCAGACTCCTCCCGACAGACGCTATACCGAGTACTTCATCGAAGGCACAGAGCCACCGTCTCTGCGCGCAGATCCGTGGAAGCTGTTTGGATGGGGGCCAATAGTTTTCTAACTATTCGCTCACGCCACTTCCTTTATCTCCAAAGGCCGCGCTGACTCGCCGGGTTCTGCCGGCACGAGCGCGATCCGCAGCACCTCATTGAGAGTCTCCACCGGGTGGAACTCGAGAACGTTGCGGACCTCTTCCGGCACATCCTCGATATCGGCCTCATTTCCTTTTGGAATGATGATGATCTTGATGCCTGCGCGGTGGGCGCCGAGAACTTTTTCCTTGAGTCCGCCAATCGGCAGGACCCGGCCGCGAAGGGTAATCTCGCCAGTCATGGCGACATCCTGACGTACCGGCCGATCGGCCATCTCTGAGACCAGCGCAGTCGCGATGGCAATTCCCGCTGACGGACCATCCTTTGGAATGGCTCCCGCCGGCACGTGAATGTGCGCTTCAATGGCGCCCAGGCGGTCGCGCGGAATTCCGAGCTTTGCCGCGTTGTTTGTCGCATAGGTGAAGGCCGCGCGAGCCGACTCCTTCATCACGTCGCCAAGCTGGCCCGTTAGAATCAACGAGACTGCGCCGCCTGGGCCGACCTGATTCGATGTGTCGCCCTCGCGATTGCCATAGTAACGGCGAATCGACGCTTCAACGAACATGATGTCGCCACCCATCGGCGTGTAGTACATGCCGGTCGCGATTCCAACCTCGCTCTCGGGCAAGGCGTGCTCCGGGTGAACCCGTGGCCGACCAAGGAGCTCTCTGACAGTGTCTGCATCGACGACGTGCTGCACGTCTTCGCTCGCGGCAATTTTCCGCGCGAGCTTCCGGGCTACCGCGCCTATCTGGCGCTCGAGCTGTCGCACTCCACTCTCACGAGTGTAGTTAGAGACGACCGACATGATCGCTTCATCGGCGAAAGTGATGTCCTTGTCGCTGAGCCCCGATTCCTCTAGCTGCCGCGGCAACAGATATTTTTTCGCGATCTCGGCCTTTTCCTTTTCGGTGTAGCCGGCGAAATCGACTACCTCCATGCGGTCGAGCAACGGACCCGGGATGTTCTGGACGAAGTTCGCCGTGGCGATGAAAAGCACCTCGCTGAGATCGAATGGAATTCCCAGGTAATGGTCGGTGAAGGTGTCATTCTGCGCCGGAT
>JBOHTB010000089.1:0-4389 GCA_050733435.1 Gemmatimonadaceae bacterium
TGCCAAGGTTGGGGTCGCGGGTTCGAGTCCCGTTTCCCGCTCTCTGGTGCGAGGAGGGGCGGTTAGCTCAGTTGGTTAGAGCGCCACGTTGACATCGTGGAGGTCACAAGTTCGAGTCTTGTACCGCCCATACGCGATGCTAAGGAATGAAATACCCACTTTAGTCCGCAGTTCGTAGTTGTCTGCAATCGCTGTTGCGCCCGTAGCTCAATTGGATAGAGCATCTGACTACGGATCAGAAGGTTGGGAGTTCGAGTCTCTCCGGGCGCGTAAAAAAGGGGCGGGCAGATGCCCGTCCCTCTTTTGTTTTTCGGCCGTGATCCGGCTCACTGAGTACTGCTCTTCACTTGGCTCCGGTAAGCCTCGCTCGCATAAATCGCGATCTCCACGCGCCGATTGCGCGCCCGACCCTCTTCCGTGTCGTTCGGCTGAACCGGTTCGGACTCGCCCTTGCCCGCCGTCTGAAGCCGCGACGCGGGAACTCCGAGTGATTGCAGGTAAGCGCTCGCTGCCAATGCTCTCCGCTGCGACAGGTCCAGATTGTACGCGTCCGTTCCGACGCTGTCCGTGTGTCCTACTATAAGAATGTCGGAGTTCGGGTACTTCTCGAGACTGCTCGCCAGCTCCTGGAGATTTGTCTTTCCCGCGGGCAAGATCTCCGTCGAGTTGAACGGATACAGAATCCCTGAAGCAAACGTCACCTCGATTCCCTCTCCAACGCGTTCTACCGTTGCACCGTTGATGTTCTGCTGGAGCTCTTTCGCCTGCTGATCCATCTGATGTCCGATGATGGCGCCGGCGGCGCCACCCACTGCCGCTCCGATGATCGCGCCACGCGCTGTCGAACCGGTCTGATTGCCGATCACGCCACCGGCAACAGCTCCTGCTGTCGCCCCAATAACGGCACCACGTTGCTTCTGACTCATCGACGCGCAGCCGCCGAGCACGACCGTGCCGGCCAGAGAGAGCGCGCAGAATGTTCTCAATGAAATGTTACTGATCATGAATACCCCCTCAAAAATGCGTTCGCGGAAAAGCGGTACAAGTTGGGTGCCACCGGCCATGACTCGATTCCGCAGAGTGACGGCTGCGTGTTAGAAGCCTTGACCAATACGTGCGGTCAGCTTCCATGCTCCGTGAGTATCGATCACGCGCGTCACGCCGGCCGCGAGCGCGCCGTTGAACAGAGTAAATAGAAATTCCGCAGATGCTCTTACCCCGTCAGTGGCTCTCGAGACTGGAACCAACGAGCCGCTCGCGGGATTTGTTGTTGTTCCCAGTTCTTCGAGCGCGCGTTGTGCCGCGGGACTCGACACATCGGTCCAGGCCGCGTGAATTCCAGACGCCAATCCCGGGGCGATGCCCGGCACTATTAGGTGACTCGGGAAATGCATCGGCGCGCGCAAGATCGGGAGCGTGTAGCCGATGACCGCACGCGCGAGCGCAGCGCGATCTCCGGCGAACTCCTTGTACCCGTACGCAGTCAAGCCCTCGCCGCTTCCGATTTCGAACATTGTCTGTGGAAGCGGAGCGCCGAAATGCATGCCCGCGCCTGCGCGCGCGAAAAGTTGCAGTGGTCCGATCTCTCTCCGGGCAGCTGTGCGAATCTGGAGCCTCTGCCACCGGAGCCCACCGTCAGCGCGCTCATAGTTTATACCCAAACCAATACCTCGATCCACGAATAATCCACTGACATCGGGATTTACTTCGAGAGAAATCGCGCTCCGTAGATAGCTTCCACTCACGATTCCGCGATTTGGCCTGAATCCGCTGCCCTTCGCGACAAAAAATCCGCGAGAGATGTTTGGGCGCACCGAGTCGTCTCGCGCTGGACCAACCTCCAGTCGCATGAACGAACGTCGCTGAGCGCCCAGAACGCGCGAGAAATAAGCGGTCGCGCTCGTGCGATTCAGGTAGTCGAAATCGTCTCGGCTGCCGAAGAGCGCGGACAGTGTCGAGCCCCACGAGAACGGGAGCTGGAAATCATTCGTGTTGGCGAGCGAGCGTTCGACGCGAAGTCCCGTCAGCGTTGCGCCTCGAGTGCGCTGGATGTCGAGAGAGCCGCGCGCAGTGCCTTCGGACCACGCCCAGCCGAGCGAGCCGTGCGCGAGAACACCGTGGTTCGAATCTCCCAGTTGCTTCTCGACAGGTACCGCAGTGAATGCTCCCTCGATCCGGTTGAACCTGAAAACCTCAGCGAAAGATCGCGGGCGAAAGCGGAGGCCTGAGGCGGACTGAATGTTCCGCCATTCCTCGGGCGCGAGATCGTTGAACTGCCCGTAGTAAACGTCGCTGCTTGCGGCGCCAATCGGATTCTCCCAATCGCGAAAGCGTTCCTGGCTCGCCGCTGGAGCGAAGGTAAGATTGTGTCTGACGCCCGGAGCCGCCGCGGGACCATTCCAGGTCGAGTCGTTCATACGGTAATCACTGAATCGGGAGACGATCCGAAGGATGCTCCTGAAATCGCCGAACAGTCCGATGCGTGCCTCGATCTCGGTGCGCTGGAACGCGGGGAGCCAGTACTGTCCGTTAACCTCAGAGTTCACGAGCTCCACAAAGGAAGCGCCGCTCACGCCCGGGAGGCGGCTGCCCGCTTTGATCGTAACCTTCCCGTGATGAACTTCCACAAGACGCCCGCGCATCCGAACGATCTGCTTCCAGTCGGCGTCGAGGTACATCTCGCCGTAGAAAAGAATCGCATCTCCCGGCGCATTCGGTCGCGGGGTCACGCGAACCGACACGATCGGGATTTGCCGGCCGTTTGAGACCAGAGTTACGGCGGTGTCGCCTCCCGCATACATATAGTAGGTGTCGCGGTTCGGGGCGAGCGGATGGATCGCGAGACTTTGTCCGACGATTGTCGCCGACTTGTTCGGATCGCTTGCCGAGGTCACGCCGAGCTGGAGGTGGTTTCCGTACAACGTGGGAACCGTCCACCCGCCGAAAAAACTCATCAGGGAGAACATCGGCCCGATCGACTGCTCGCGGTAGCCAATCACCCGCTGATCGTATCTGTCAGGAGCACGCCAACGGACATCGCTTGCGATCTGCTCGAGCTGGGCGGTGCGCTCAAGTCCGCCGGAATCGAGAACGACCAGAGACATCTCGCTTTCGATTCGCGCGCGATACGCGAGGAGGAGTTGGGGGATTTGTGAATTGACTCGTGCCGCATCGGCAAGCAGCGCGGCGAGTGCAATGGAATCAGGCTGCCGCGCAATCGCGACCTGCTGCGAATAAGCTGTGGGGCTCATCAAACACAGCGGCACGACGAGGCCTAGGCAGAGCTGACTGCCGAGTCGCGCGCGTGAGGAAAGTTTCGCGATCATGCTCTCAACATCAGCCGCAAGCGCCGGAGATGGAAGTCAACTCGAATCGATTCTCGACCGCTTCGCATCCAGTCCATGTTGGGGCTCGGGAGTTGCTTTTTTCAGCAGCAACCGAAAGTACGAGGCAGCAATGATCACCATCCACACATTTCGCGCGGCAACGTTTGCCGCGGCCTTCGCCCTCGCGGGCTGCAGCACTATGTCCACAACATCGGGAGCGACGTCCACCGATCTTGCAACCGGGAACGTCACGGTCACTGGACGCGTGACAACGCGAGACGGCAGACCTGTCGCAAACGCCCGGGTATACGTGCCCGGAACGGGGGCGGCAACGAGAACAGACGCGAACGGCAACTACACTCTCACGGGAATCCCGGGCGGACCGCAGCGCGTAGTCGTGCGCAGCTTCGGTTACGTGCCTGCGGAAATGGATGCGAAGCTCTCTACCAAGCCGAGCGATGCTGAGCGAAACAATATCAACGTGACGCTGGCGACTCCCGAACAGGCGGCAGCAGTTGCCTCACTACGGGAGAGCGACTCAGCGGCTCTCGCGAAAGTGGGATTCCTCCAACGCGAGTCTTCAATAAGAGGCGCATACTTCATCACACCTGACCAAATCGAGCAACAGAGACCTGCGCGCCTTACTGATATCTTCCGCGGCGTCCCCGTGCTCGAGGAAACACCCGGCACCTACGGTCCGGTTCTCCGCGGTATGAGGGGTTGCCTTCTCCTTTACGTCGATGGTTTGCCATGGAGAGCGATGTTTCCGGGCGATTTGAACACAGATATCCCGGTGCGCGACGTCATCGCCGCAGAGGTGTATCCGCCGGGGCTGGCCGCGCCGGCGCCTTTCGTTCGGGGATCGCTCCGGCCGAACTGCACCACGGTGGGTATTTGGACGCGATCGGCGCTCGGCTGATCGACCTTGGCAGAGCGCGGTGTCGCCACCTGATCATCTCGCTCGGGGCGCGATCGACGTCCTGATCGATTGCCGCTAGTCGTTCGACCTCCGGTCACCAAAACCCCGGCGTGCTTCGAAGCACGCCGGGGTTTTTTGCATCCT
>JBOHTB010000090.1:0-51549 GCA_050733435.1 Gemmatimonadaceae bacterium
CAGACCATTCGCCCGCGCCAACCATCCGCGTCGAATCGACCGGACCACGATCGAAGTACGCGATCTCCTGCGCGTGGGCCGGGTCGGTGAAGTCGTAGATCGAGACGCCGCCCTGGTACCAGCCCTGGACGAGGATGTCGCGGCCCGGCACCGGAATCAGCGAGCCGTTGTGCGCGACGCAGTTCTCGTACTTGGTCTGCGGAGCCGGGAGCTTGTAATAACTCTGAAACTGCAGCGCGTTATTAGCGATGGTGAAGATCGCGTCAGCGCCCCACTCACGCCGATCGGTCGAACGGCACTTGGGCTGACCACCACCGCCCCACTCGTCCGAGAACAGAAGCTTTGTCCCGTCGTTGTTGAAGGTCGCGGAATGCCAGTACGAGAAATTCGAATCGGACACAGCGGCGAGTCGAACCGGGTTCACTGGATCGTGGATGTCCAGCAGGAAGCCGTATCCTTCGCATGCACCGCCTGCCAGACCTACCGCTGGGTAGACAGTGATATCATGGCACTGAGTTGGGCCAGGACGAACCGCACCCGGGGCGGGCTGGGGTCCGAGGAGTCTCGTGATGATGCCCGGAAGCGCGGCACGCAATGCCGCACTGTCTGCGGACGTCGCCGCGCCCGTTCCGCCACGAGCTTTGACGATGCTATCAAGCAATGGCGTGGTCAGTCGCGGAGGAAGCGGGCGTTCCGAACCGAAAATGACGCCGGTGAACTCGCCCCTTGCCTTTGCTTCGGCTAAAGCCTGTCGTTGCTCCGCAATATCCTCTGGCGCC
Organism: Gemmatimonadaceae bacterium; assembly: GCA_050733435.1. Classification (GTDB taxonomy): domain Bacteria; phylum Gemmatimonadota; class Gemmatimonadetes; order Gemmatimonadales; family Gemmatimonadaceae; genus UBA4720. The sequence continues at coordinate 780 of JBOHTB010000090.1, forward strand.
TCGCCGTGACGAGCAGGAGCAACGAGATTGTTGAAGATTCTTGGCGAGCTTACGATCGAAGCCTGCTCGGGGTGCGCAAGAGGAACCTTGATCACCTCGATGCGAAAGAGAGCGGTGTTCGGGACGGAATCGAGAGGCCCGCGAAGACAGCCAGCGAGCTCATTCGGAGAGCGAACTCCCGCTGAGCCGGAGATGTACACGTAGACGTTGTCCGGATCCTTCGGATCAACCAGCAACGTATGAGTGTGCGATCCGCGGCACGTCTGCACATTGCCGACGTTCTTCGGGTTGCTGAGATCGCTGATGTCGAAGATGCGAAGTCCACGCAGCCGGGCACTGCTGACCGTGTCCTTCACTCCCTCGGTGCCGCAATCGACGCGGCCGCTCAAACCTTCTCCGGAAACGAAAAGGAGATTCCGATAGACCGAGACATCGCTCTGCGACGCCGGACACACGTACGCCGTTTTCAGTGCCGGACGGCTTGGATTTGAGATGTCCCAGATCTGATAGCCGTTGTAGCTCCCCTGAATTGCATACGGTCCCTCGAAGGCAAGGTCCGAGTTCGTGATTCCGGCGAACTTCTCCGACGGCTGAGTCTCGGACATGACCTTCAGATTCCAGACGGCCTCGGCTGCGTCCATTTTTCCAGCGCGAAGACCCACACGAGGATCGGGGTACGGCTCGCCCGGTGACATATCCGAGATGGGAGGGATGCTGCTGGAGTGCGATGACGTCGCGGTCGCGCAGGCTGCGAGCGACATCGCGCCGGCAACGACTGAGAGCCATCTGAAATGAACGAGTCCGGGCTTCAACCCGGACTTGCGGGGTCGATTCGTGGATCCCATGCGTGGTTCCTCTGGTGTTCGGGGATATCGCGGACGGACGTCCGACGACGTGATCATTACGGCGAGTCTGCGCCGAGCGTGACGGCGACGAGCAACTTCTGCATCCGAGCGATTTCTGTTGTCTGATCGACATTGACGTCGGACGCAAACTTGAACACGGTCTCGTCCTGACCGGCGCCGTAGCTGTCGAACAGCTGCTTCACCATCGTCAGCGCGCCCGTATGGTGCTGGATCATGTACTTCAGGAACAATCGGTCGAACTCCGCCCCTCGCGCGGCGTCCAGCTCTTTCATCTGGGCGTCGGTGAGCATGCCGGGCATGAGCACCTCGTGCTCCATCCCGTTCATCTCCATTCTCATTCCGGTCGCAAGCGCATCGGGCACGGGCTGTAAGCGGTCCTTCAGCCACCGCTGCATGGTTCCGATCTCGTCCTGCTGAGAGTTGATGATTCGCGAGGCAAGGGTCTGCACCGCCGGGCTGGCTCTGTGAGTAGGCGCCCATCGCGCCATAACGATCGCCTGAGCATGGTGGCCGATCATCGTCGACATGAAATGGATGTCGGCTTCGGTATACGGATGGCGAATGCTGTCCGCTCGCGCTTCCGCTACCGCGTCGGGATTGGGAGGGCCGGATGGAGCTGCGACGACCACGGCTTGTGCCTGTGCCGGAGCCACGTCCACGCACGCGGCAAGACTGACCGCAGCAACCAGTAAGGCGGCGATTTTTTGTAAGTTTGCTGTCATTTTGAATTGTGCTCCTGCGAGTGCAACGGTGAGAATTAACATCGTGTCACGGATTCTATCAATGAGTACGCGTTGTAACTTTAGAAGTGCCCACCAGAACAGGTAGCGCCGCTCTTCCATTGTTGGTCTTTCAGGGTCCGATTACAACCGAGATTGGAACTGTCGAGTGGTGAGCGTACGCGCCGGAAATGGTGTACGTTCCAGCCTGAAGCTGGCGGAGAAACGGGGAATCTCCGATTCGAAAGTCGAACACCTGCAGCTTTTCCTCACCGGGCGCGAACGTGATCTGTGAGGAGTCTGACTCGACTTCACCTTCCTGAAGTTGGGCCGGTCCCTCCACATCGAACGAAAAAGTGTCCGTCGGGCCCGCTGCCGGTGAATCATTCGTGATAACCAGGAAATGGGTTCCGTGATTTCGCGCCTTCACCGTGAGCGAAAAAAATCCGCCGTCGTTCGCGGACGTAGGATTGATTGGCGCAACCTCGAGGCTCACGTCGATCGAATCCGAAGGAACTCGTATCGCGCCGGCTGGCGTCGTGATCGGACCGCCGTCCACTACACACTGTCCCTCGCAGTCAACGACTCCAGCGCATTTGCCGAGAAACTGCGTTCGTGGATGACCAGGCTGGCGCAACAACGCATGAAGCATCTCGTGCCGCACGGTTGGCCCGTCCACAGTCGACGCGTGGGTGAGCACGATGTCGTTGCCAGCTCGATCCCAGTAGCCCGCCAGGCCTTCGCCCGTCTGCGGATTCTCGAGCGACGCTCCAGAGTCGTACCACGAAATGGAGGCGAGGGACCCTGAGATGCCCGAGCAGCTTTGCGTCAGGTTCCACCACGTGGTGTATACAGGGGGCGGCGAAAACAGCTGCGCGCCGGTAGGAATCGGGGCATCGACGATTCCGCTACATGCGAACAGCGCAATGCTCCCTGCAAGAAGCGTCGAGACGGCCAGCCCGCGGAATGGATTGATCACTGCTCGAGTCAGAAGTTCGATGAGCACTGAATCAGCACGTGGTGCACGGAGTTCGCAACTCAATCTCCGCCGCTCAACACGATGCTCCCATCAGGCTGCCGCGTCGCCATCGGACTGAATGGGCCGAGCTCCTGTCGTCTCCACCAGGCTCCCGTTGCTCTCTTCGTGGCGATACTCGTGAACCAGTACTGATACAAAACCGTGCGGACCATCGACGGCGGCTTGCCACCAAGCGGATCGTTCCTAAACAGAGCCAGCACGCTCGGGCTTCCTTCGAGAAGTCGCTCCTCCGCGAGCACGACCCACGGTGACGCGCGCCAGGGCGCGAGCGATGCAAACCACAGGTTCCAGTCGAAGCGCGGTTGGTAGGGCGCGTATACTCCCGGACGCTCCATTATGTTCTGTGGCTTGTACCGGAATGGGTAAGCAATCCAGGATTTGCCGTCATTGCTGCCCTGGAACTCTATCTCATAGCGAGCGGGCGTCATGATCGCAAAAAGGCCGTACGCGTTTGCGATGCGAAATGGCTCCAACACGCGATCGGGCAGCGCGAGAATGGAGCTGGATCCCGGAAGCAGAAACGCCGCTACACCCGCGTACAGCAAAAAGCCGAGAATGATGGCTTCGGCCCGACGATAGACGCGACTCGGAGTCATTTTGGACGCGGACGAAGGCTCGAGTCGCCAACCAATGCGCGACAATGCGCGATCGTCGAGGAGAAGTACGCCGAGGACCAGGACGAGGTAATTCAGAAAGGCGTAGTTCGCCGTCGAAATAATTCCGATCTGAAGTGCGGTGACACCGGCGAAACACGCAATGCGGAATTTTCTGGGAAGGAACACCGCCCACACGACGAAGAGCTCTACGCCGAGCGTGATCACGACCGTTGCCGCATGATACCAGTGCGGAAAGTGCTGGATGTACCATCCCGGCCACGCTGGTAGTGGACCGTTCTGATAGTACTCGTCCATCGCTGTAAAATTGCGCCAGTGTGGATCACCGCTCAGGAGCTTGAGCAGTCCCGACTCGAAGTAAATCCGAAACCATTCCAACCTCAGCATGAAAAGGCTGAAGCGCGACGGAGGCGCGATTGCTCCAAGCCCGGGCCTGAGTCCGCCCGGCGCGAAAAATATCGATAGAAATCCGGCCTCAAGAAGCATCCCGTCCGACTGGTAGGACGAGAAATCCTGGAGGGCCGCGATGCAGGCGAGGAACAACAGCGTGCAAAGGGCGACGCTGAGTCGCGGCCAGAGGTTGAACACCAACGCGATTGAAGCGATGCCTCCCGCCGCGACGATCAGCGTCAGCGCACGGTCGCCAGAGCCGATCCAGAGAAGCGTGGGAGCGTACCAGACGCGGGTTATCGGGCCAAGATTGGCGGCGAGCTCCTCGAGGTATAGACCAGCGGGGAGAATTCCCTTCTCTCCGATCAGGCCGTGAATCTGGAATGCGAGAGAATAAAAGGCCGAAAAAAAGATCAGTCCGAGGGCGCGCAGAAACAGCCACCGCGGCCAGAGGTACCCGGATGAACCCGGCGAGTCGGTGACGGCCGTCGTCATACGGCGACTTCAGAACCCGGGCATTTTCTCGTCGGCGGTCGGACCGTAAATGGACGGCACTGGCACATCTATCAGTCGGAGATAAACAGAGAGCTGTCCGCGATGGTGGATAAGATGGTTAATGTGCGTCCTGACCACTGGTCCCCGAGGTTGGCTGAAGATCACGCGATCGCCGTGTTTGAGAGACCATTCCACGTTGTAGTCCGCGTCTTTGCTCGAGGCTATCGCTTTGCGTGCAGCAGCGACGTTTCTGTCGAAACTCTTGAGAAGATCTTCGGTCTTCTCGTAGCTGTAGCCCGGATACCGCGCCAGATCGAGGTATGGCTCGCTGAGAGTGTTCGTGATCCACCCGGGCATTCCGGCGACGAGCTGCGCCAGGTGTCCGAGCGAAAAAGATTTTGCGTGTGGCTTCCATTGACCCTTTTCGGTCGGTGCCCGCTCGAGGACTCGGCGTGTGGTTGCCATCTCCATGTCGAATTCGGGCAAAAGAGTACTCGAGATCGTCATTCTGAGCTCCTGGCGTAAGAAATGACAAATTAGCCCAACTGGTGCGCCCGCTGCTTGACCGCTGGCCCCGCCTCCGTCAGCATCCGACAGACGCGTCGCCACACACTAGTTTGGAGTGATCGCTCCGCAGTTGCCCCCGCGTCCCGGCCCACGAATGATTGGGAGCTTTCATGGAGAAGCAGCAGGATTGGCGCGAAATAGTTGCCTCGTCCCTTGGCTGGGAGCAGGCCCATGCGAGCCTGGAGAGCGCGGTGCAGAATCTGGCGCCCAAGCTTCGTGGTCAAAGGGCCAAAGGCGAGCCCCATTCCGTATGGGAGCTTCTCGAGCACATCCGCATCACCCAGCGAGACCTCCTCGATTTCTGCCAGAACGAGAATTACGTCGAGAAATTGGAGTGGCCGCACGATTATTGGCCGTCGAGTCCGGCACCGCCGACTGAGGAGGCGTGGCAGAAAAGCATCGACGACTGCCGCCGTGACACCCAGGCATTGGCTCGGTTCACCACCGACACGGAAGTAGATCTCACTTCCAAGATCCCGCGCGGAACCGGCCAAACGTACCTGCGTACGGTTCTGCTAGCGGTTGACCACGCGGCGTACCACGTTGGACAAATCGTCCTCGTGCGCCGCCTCCTCGACGCCTGGCCGGCGAAATGAAAACTCGCCGAGGCTGGTGGCGACCGCGTAACCTCCTTCTCGGATGGTGCGCTTATTGGTTGGCGCTGATCGTCGTCGGGTTGGCTCCTGCGATAGCAGCAGGTTGGCGGATCTCACAGCATCCACAGGGTACAGCCAGCGTCAACGCGAGCTTCGGTAACGGAACGCTCTTAGCCACCATCACCGCGGCCGGAAAGACGACCTGGACGGGATCGATTTCCGTGCTCACACTCGCTCTGCTCGTCGCCGTTCCACCGCTGCTACTTTGGCTGCTGTGGCTCGCGGGCGCATCTCGCATGAACAATGCGGGTGAAACGGCCGCTATCGGAGGGACTAAAAAAAGGCAGCTCCACGCTACAGATTCACGACCGGAGTTCATTGAGTCTTCCACTTCGAAGCGTGCCACGCGCGAGGAATCCTGAATCATGCCTTGTCTGCTGACTCTGTTGGCACTGGCGGCGCCGCGTCTCGTCGTCGCCGTCCTTTGGTTCTTCACCCACTGGTTCCGCGGTGTCTTTGACAACATCCTGTGGCCCGTCATTGGCTTCGTTTTCCTTCCGACCACGCTGCTCTGGTATTCCGCGGTTCACAACTGGTTCGGCGGACACTGGACCTTCTGGCCCGTCGTCGGACTCGTGATCGCGCTCTCGATAGACCTCGGTCCCGTGAGCGGGCGTCGAGTAGGCGGCAAGCGCTGAGTGGAATTGAAATCGCGCGTCGTGGTGATCACCGGCGCGAGCTCGGGAATCGGAGCCGCGCTCGCGCGCACGCTCGGCAGTCAAGGCGCGCGTCTGGTTCTCGCGGCGCGGCGCACGACCGAGCTAGACAAGGTGGCCGACGCCGCCCGTAAGCTCGGAGCCGGCGACACACTGAGCGTGACCACGGATGTCACCGATCGAAATCAGGTTTTCGCGCTGCGGGACAAGGCGACAGAGGAACTTGGACGGATAGACGTCTGGATCAACAACGCGGGACGCGGCATAACGCGATCGGTTCTCGATCTGACGGACGAGGACGTCGACGAGATGATCGCCGTCAACCTCAAATCCGCGATCTACGGAATGCAGACCGCCGTGCCCTATTTTGTCGAGAGAGGCGAAGGGCATTTGATCAACATCTCCTCATTTCTTGGGCGCGTACCCATCGCCAGCTTCCGCTCGGCGTACAGCGCGGCAAAAGCAGCTCTCAATTCGCTCACTTCGAATCTGAGAATGGATCTGCGCGCTTATCCTCGGGTTCATGTGACGCTCGTTATGCCGGGCGTAGTGACGACTGATTTCGCGCGCAACGTTCGCGGCGAGGCTCGCCCTGCAATGAACGCTGCAGCACCTGGGGGAGCCGCAATCAATGCGCAAACGCCCGAGGAAGTGGCGACAAGAATCGCCGAGGTAATCCGAAATCCGGTAGCCGAGGTGTACACGAACCCAGCGTCTGCCGAGCTGACTCGACGGTATTACGCGGATGTCGCTGCGTTCGAGCGGAACGCTCCCCGTCCACCCGCAGCCGGCGGCCTCACGTCGAACCCCACGCAATCAGAAGGGCACGCGCCATCCACGTAACGGAGACAGTCGAAATGGTTCGCACATTCACGCAGGCTATGCGATGGCCGCGCGTCATGGTCGCCCTGCTCGCCGCCGTTTTCGCGGTTGTGTCCCTCGCCTGCGCGAAGAAAGAAGGCAGCGGCGCCGCTGGCGACACCACTAGTGCCACGGCTTCATCGACAACTGCCTCGGCGGCCGGCTGTTCCAACAATGGCGGCCTCAAACTCCCAGCCGGGTTCTGTGCGACGATATTCGCGGACACAATCGGCCACGCTCGGCACATCGTCGTCAACAGCAATGGCGATGTGTACGTCAATACATGGAGCGGACAGTACTTTCACACCCCGGCGCCCAAGGGCGGGTTCGTCGTTGCGATGCGCGACACAAACAATGACGGAGTGGCGGACGTCGTCAGGCGAGTGGGTCCCGATTCAGCGCACGGCGGCGTTGGTGGCGGCACCGGCATCGATATCTACAAGGGCTTCGTTTACGCCGAACAATTCGTCAAAGGGTCGGCGAGAATAGTCCGCTATCCAATCAGCGGAGACAGCACCGCCGCGCCGGAAATCATCGTAAGCGATCTTCCGAGATCGGGTGATCACCCCATGCATCCATTCGTGATCAGTCAGTCCGGCGACTTGTTCGTTGACCTCGGAAGCGCGACGAATTCCTGCCAGCCAAAAAACCGCGTTACTGGAATCCCGGGACGCAATCCGTGCACCGAGCTCGCGACACGAGGCGGAATCTGGCGCTACGATGCGAACAAAACCAACCAGCGCTTCTCTCCCGCCGAGCGCTACGCCACAGGGATCCGGAACGCCGAAGGACTCGCGTTCGATGGAAGCGGACAACTCTATTCGACGCAGCACGGTCGCGATCAGCTTTACGACAACTGGCCAAAACTCTACACCGTCGACCAGGGTGAGAATCTTCCAGCCGAGGAGCTCTTAAAAGTCGAGCAGGGTGGCGATTATGGATGGCCGTACTGCTACTACGACGGCACCCAGCAGAAACTCATCCTCGCGCCTGAGTACGGTGGCAACGGAAAAACCGTAGGCCAATGCGCATCGAAGAAGGGTCCTGTCGCTTTCTTCGGAGCACACTGGGCGCCCGACGGGGCGTCCTTCTACAACGGGTCGTCGTTTCCCGCGCACTACAAAGGCGGGGAATTCATTGCGTTCCACGGCTCGTGGAATAGAGCGCCGGGTCCGCAGCAGGGATACGACGTCGTCTTTGTCCCGTTCTCAGGAGGCAATCCCACAGGCGCTTCCACTTACGAGGTGTTTGCGGACGGATTCGCCGGCGCGAACAAGCAACCCGATGCAGCCGCGCACCGTCCCAATGACGTGGCGGTTGGACCTGATGGCGCGCTGTACATCACGGACGACAACGCCGGGCGCGTCTGGAAGGTGGTGTACACCGGAAACAAGTAGTTGTCCGCTTGCCCCGATCGATGTGCGCCAAACCGAGTAACTACGGCGTAATCGCATCGTCTAGATGATGAGCTGGCGGCGTCCTCGGGACGCCGCCGTACCATCTACTTGATCAGGACAACTAAATGAGTAAATCGCCGCTGCGGTCGGGACTGCGCGCACTTGGATGCGCGTCCACAATCGTCTCGCTGCTTGCCGCGTGCGGCGGCGGACACCATCTCGCAGAGTATCCGTTCGCGAGCCGCACGCTCGCTGTTGTCTACATAGCTCCGCCTTCGCCGGAGCTCCTTACCAGCTACTACGATCTGAGCAGTTCACAGAATCCCGTGGAAGCAGTGGTCCGGGCCGGAGCTGATGTCGCGAGAGAGCGAGAGGGCAGACGCGCGAGCGCACGACTCGATAGTGCCGCAGCGCGAATCGACATACCGGCCGTTCTCGCTCAGCGGACTCTCGAGAGAGCGAGCCGCTATCTCGGCACCCGTCCGACGACCGACGAGGGTCAGGCGGACTACCTAATGGAAGTGCGGATGCAGAGGTTCGGCATCAACGCGAAAGAAGATGAGGCGTCGTATCTCTTCACCTTCGCCGAGGCCGTATTGCTCGACAGACGTACCGGACGCGAGATATGGAACGTCAACATCCATAGTCGCGACCGGCTGACACCATACGTGCAGAGCAACAGCCCGATCCCGGGATCGGTCATTGCAGCGGGCACGCTCGGTTCGGTGACTGTCGCGGATTTTCAGGGCGCGCTCAATGAACTAATGGACTATTCGTCCAACAGCATCACCGACGAGCTCCGCTCGGCGCTCAGGGACGTCCGGCGCTAGTGGCGGACGGCGAGTCGAACAAGTCGTTCTGCGGGATACTGCAGCCACTGCTACCGGAATGGTAGAGCAGTCAGATGCGCGCTGATTCCGCTGGCGGCTTGAGCGGCGGCAACGCTGCCTGGATTGAGGAGCGCTGTCGCTCGAGCCAGGGCGGTAACACGAGATGTTCGCCGAGAGTGGCGGAGTCTTCGTCGATGGTAAATCCCGGTCCGTCGGTCGCAATCTCGAACAACACGCCGCCTGGCTCCAGAAAATAAACGGACTTGAACCAGAACCGATCGATCACCTCGGTCGGACGCCGTCTCGCACGGTCGATTAGCTCGCGAACTTCGAGCTCCGTTCTATCGTCGGGCACCCGCCACGCAACGTGGTGCACTCCTCCCGTTCCCCATCTTCCGCGCTCCGCGTCGGCGAGCTCCCGAATCTCCACGTAGCGACCAGATCCTCCGTCGCCGAATCCGAACGCAGTCCACTCGTTTTCCCGGCCCAGATCGATGAAGCCGAGGACGCCGGTGAGAAAGGCCGCAGTCGCTGCGAGATCACGCTCCCATAGCCGAACAGAGTGAAGACCGAGAATTTGACGCTCCACAGGAACGGGGCTGTCCTGCCATGGAGTGAACTCTCGAATGTCTCCGGTTTCATGGAGCACGAGTGCCAGTCCGTGCGGATCGGAGAAAGGAAGCGCTGCGGTCTGTCGTCTGATTTCGATTTCACCCGGCGGAACTCCGTGGTCGCGCAGCCGTCCCGACCAGTAGTCGAGGCTGCCGAGCGGAACCGCGAGTGAGACCTCCATGGCCAATCCGATTCCCGGTTTGGCAGGTGGCATCTCGGGCCACGGAAAAAAGGTTATGTCCGTGCCAGGATGTCCATCTCCGTCGGCATAGAAAAGGTGATACGTGCCCGGCGAATCCTGGTTCACACTTTTCTTCACCAAACGCATTCCCAGAACGCCGGAATAGAAATCGAGGTTCTCCTGCGCGTCGCCTGAGATGCACGTGATGTGATGAAGTCCAGTCAGGCCGCTCATTCTCGAATGCTACGGCGTGAGCGCGCGAGTAGCCAGCTCGTCCTCGAGCCGCGCGGCGAAGTCCGCAACAGTGTAGACCTCCTGCTTCTTCCCCGCCCCGCGCACTCTGAGCGCGATCGAATCGGCTTCAGCCTCACGCTTTCCGACAACAGCCATGTACGGAATCTTGAGCACCTCGCCTTCCCGGATGCGGTAGTTGAGAGTCTCGGAGCGATCGTCGAGATGGACCCGCACGCCACGCGACTTGAGTCGTTCGACGACCGACTGCGCGAAACCGCGGACCTCGTCGGCGATCGGAATCACGCGCACCTGCTCCGGAGCAAGCCACAGCGGAAACGCTCCAGCAAAATGTTCGATGAGACCGCCGACGAATCGCTCCATCGATCCGACGAGCACGCGATGCAGCATCGTCGGCCGGTGCGGAGTATTGTCGGCTCCTGTGTACTCCAGGTCGAACCTGTCCGGAAGATTGAAGTCGAGCTGCACTGTCGGGCCTTGCCACTTTCGCCCAATGGCATCGATCAGCTTGAAATCGAGCTTCGGTCCATAGAAAGCGCCGCCGCCCTCGTCGATTGTGTATTCCTGTCCCCGCGAGCGGAGAACCTGGGCGAGCGTCTCTTGCGCCTGTTCCCACCGCTCGGGAGCGCCGAGCGCTTTGTCAGGCCGCGTTGCGAGCTCAATGGTGTATGGGTAGCCAAAAGCCTTGAGCATCTCGTCGCACAAATCGAGAAGCCGAGCGATCTCCGATGGCACTTGCTCAGGGGTGCAGAAGATGTGCGCGTCATCCTGCGTGAAGCCGCGGACGCGCATCATCCCATGCAGCACACCGCTCCGCTCGTAGCGGTAGACCGCGCCGAACTCGGCGTACCGGATCGGCAAGTCGCGGTACGAGCGCTGTCGGGACTGGTAGATCGCGATGTGCCCGGGGCAGTTCATGGGCTTCGGGCGATACGCAGCGCCTTCGACTTCCATCGGGCCGAACATGTTCTCCTTGAAGTTCTCGAGGTGCCCGGAGATCTGGAAAAGCTTTTCGCTCACAATGTGCGGCGTGTAGACCAGCTCGTATCCGTGACGAAGAATCAAGCCCTGCTCGAATTTCTCGATCTCGTTCCGGATGATTGCGCCGCGGGGATGCCAGAGGATAAGACCCGGACCCACGCGCTGATCGGTCGAATAAAGGTCGAGCTGCTGGGCAAGTGCGCGGTGGTCGCGCCGCTTGGCTTCTTCGAGGCGGTGGAGATGCTCCTCGAGGTCCTCCTTTTTCCAGAAGGCAGTCGCGTAGATGCGCTGCAGCATCTGCCGATGCTCGTCGCCGCGCCAATAGGCTCCGGCCGTATGCAGGAGCTTGAAGTTCCTGAGATACGAAGTGTCCGGCACGTGCGGGCCGCGGCACAGGTCGATGAACGGCCCGTCAGTGTATGTAGAGATTATCTCGTCTTCGGAAAATTCTCCGAGGCGCTCGAGCTTGAGAGGATCGTCGGCGAACCGCTTCCGTGCTTCGGCCTGGGAAACCTCCTCGCGGACGAACGGATATTTCTCCGCGATCACCTTCTTCATTTCGGTCTCGAAGGTCTCCAGATCTTCCGGAGTGAACGGTTCCTTGACCTCGAAGTCGTAATAGAATCCGTCTTCGATGGCTGGTCCGAACCCGATTTTCGCATCGGGCCGAAGACGGCGGACGGCCGTCGCGAGAATATGCGCGCCCGAGTGGCGGAGCACAGCCAGAGACTCACGGTCTTTCTCCGTGAGCACGCGAAAATCTCCGCCTTTCCGGAGCGGAGTCGTGAGATCGATTACCTCACCGTCTATCTGGACAGCGATCGCATCGCGGAGAAGCCGGGGCCCAATCGATGCGACGACATCGCGCGGCAGTGTGCCTTCGGGAACTTCGCGGGTTGCGCCGTCGGGGAGCCTCAGCGTCAACATTTCTGGTATAATTTCGAGTACTGCGAATGGCCTTTATTTTGCTCCCCGTTAAGGTATCGTTTGCAGAAACCCTTCGCCACAGGCGTAACTATGTCCCCCTTCCGTTATCGCAACGAGCCACCTTACATATACGCCGACGAAGAGGAAGACGAATCCTCTTCGCGTAGCGCACTCTACATCGCGATCGGTGCCGCTGCCGGTTTCGCGGCTGGTGTGCTCATGGCAGAGCGATTCGGAGGTTTCAAGGGATTGACCGACAGAATCAAGGACACCTTCGGTGGCGGAACGGGAGAGGAGGAAGAGGACTTCGATTACGAGGGCCTCGACGACGATGAGTTCGACCCCGATTTCGAAGAGGAAGTCGATACGCCGAAGGCGTCGCTCAACGGCGTCGAAGCGCTCGAGGAGAGAGTTCTCGAAGCCTTCAGGAACGATCCGATTCTGAGCGAGCGCGCGGTCGACATAGGTGCCGTAGAGGACGGAATCATCGAGCTCACGGGATCCGTCAATTCCGAGGACGAAGCGCGACAGGCGATCGTGGTCGCGCGCGGAGTGCCCGGAGTGGACACGGTGGTGAATCGCCTCGTAATAGGCGCCGACGAAGAGCTGTTCGACGACGCGGCGCACCGCTATGAAGATGGCGACGCGACTCTTACGGAGCGCCACTGGGAAGGACAGCAGGTTGGTACGGGACGGCGGAGACAGGGTAATTCCACCGAGGTCGACCGTCACGCCGACCCGCGAAACGTCCTCGAGGACCGATCGTTGAAAGAAGACCGCGCGTTCATGGCAGCCGCGGACGAGATCCCTGACACGGCGGAGCGCAGAAGGTCCTCGAAGAAATCAGCGCGTGGCGGTCGCAACGACGGCTCCGCCATCGCGCCGACAGGAGTCCCCAAAGCGGATCACGTCTCCGGTTCCGAGCGGGCGCCCGCAGAAGAGGCGAGACCGCAGCCGAACGCGTAGCTGACGCCGTCGTGCTGGGGGAATTGAGCCCACACTGACTGGCGGAAGATGTCGGCCGTGTGGGCTCTGCCCCCAGCACCACGCATCTCGCCGTAGACAGCGCGCTTGACGCGCGACGAGCGACACCAAAGTCTTACCCGTCAAAATCGCGTCGGTTAACTTGCGCGGAGCATGACGACAAAGCAGAAGCCAGACGACTTGCCCGCGCAGTACGACCCGGGCGCGACCGAGCGCGCCATCTACGAGCGGTGGGTCGAGGCTGGAATTTTTGCGGCCGACGACAAGCGCAGCAAAAGAAACGGAGGCGACCGCGATCCATTCGTGATCATCATGCCGCCGCCCAACGTTACGGCTGTCCTGCACATGGGCCACGGGCTCAACAACACTGTGCAGGACGTGATCGTCCGCTGGAGACGAATGGCCGGGGACGAAACTCTTTGGCTGCCAGGTACCGATCACGCGGGCATTGCAACTCAGAACATCATCGAGAAGCAGCTCGCGACTGAAGGACAATCCAAAGCCGATCTGGGGCGATCCGCGTTTGTCGAGCGCACTGTGTCTTTCGTCGAGCGAACCGGCGGAGAGATCCTCCGTCAGCTTCGAGCGATCGGCGCTTCCTGCGACTGGAGCAGAACCGCCTACACTTTTTCACCCGAGCTTTCGCGCGCCGTCCGCGAGGCCTTCGTCCAGCTATACGAACGCGGTCTGATCTATCGCGGACACCGCGTCATCCACTGGTGTCCGCGATGTCTTACATCGCTGAGTGACGAAGAAGCGCAGCACGAAGAAGAGACCGGAAAGCTGTACCACATTCTCTACCGCCTCGCCGGGATGCCCGCTCGGCCGTTGCGCGATTCGGCGGGCGAGAAGCCTGACACGCTCTTCGGAGTAGTCGCAGTGTCAACCACGCGCCCCGAGACAATGCTCGGCGATGTCGCGCTCGCGGTGCATCCCGACGACGAGCGCTACAAGTCGCTCGTCGGGCGGCGCGCAATTCTGCCGCTGGCGAATATCGAGATCCCGATCATCGCCGACGAGTACGTCGATCCCGCATTCGGCAGCGGCATCGTAAAGATCACTCCGGCGCACGACGCGAACGACTTCGAGGTAGGAAAGAGACACAAGCTTCCGATGCCCGTGATCATGGCACCCGATGGCACGATGGTGAACGGTGAGGACGCTGATTCGCGTGTACCGGCCGATCTTATTGGCGTCGATCGCTTCGAGGCGCGCGAGCGCATCGTTGCCGCACTCGACAAGCTGGGCCAGCTCCAGGGAATTCAGCCGCACCAGCACGCAGTGCGTCACTGCTATCGCTGCGACACGGTGGTCGAGCCGCGCCTCTCAGACCAATGGTTCGTCAAGATGGAACCGCTGGCACAACCAGCGCTCAAGGCAGTTCGGGACGGGACCATTCGCATTCTGCCAGAGCGTTGGGAAGCGGTCTACATCAACTGGCTCGAGAACATCCGCGACTGGAATATCTCGCGGCAGTTGTGGTGGGGACATCGAATTCCCGTCTGGTACTGCGACAGGTGCAATTCCCAGATTGTGAGTCGCACCGACGTCAGCGCGTGCGATAGCTGCGGCGGAGCTGTTCGCCAGGATGACGATGTCCTCGACACCTGGTTCTCATCCTGGCTATTTCCGATCTCGACGCTTGGATGGCCCGACAAGGACTCGGCGTCTCTCGTCGCCTTCTACCCGACGGACGACCTCGTTACCGCATCGGAGATTCTTTTCTTCTGGGTTTCGCGCATGATCATGGCCGGTTACGCGTTCATGAACGCGCCTCCGTTTCATACGGTCTATCTCCACGGCACCGTTCGCGACATCGATCACGTCAAGATGTCCAAGTCACTTGGCAACGGCATCGATCCGCTCGATGTCGTTACGAAGTACGGCGCCGACGCCCTGCGCTACACCGTCATCTCGGGAATGGGAATGGGCGCCGACCTGATGCTCGATCCCAAGGACCTCGAGCGCTCATTTGCTCCGGGCCGGAATTTCGCGACCAAGCTCTGGAACATTGGCCGGTTCCTTCTGACAAACGTCGGAACGGCGCCCGTAAAAAGCGTCGACGAGCTTCTCGATGCGGATCTCACCCTCGCCGATCGCTGGATACTCGGCAGGCTCAACGCGACGATCGTCGAATGCGACAACGCGTTCGGTCCACCACGCCCGACCAACGGTAAGTGGCGGCCCGAAGAGCGCTATGCGGGACTCCGCTTGAGCGAGCTGGCCGAGTCCGCGCGACGATTCGTGTGGAACGATGTGGCGGACTGGTATCTCGAGAGCACGAAGGGACGGATCACTGGGGGCGGTGCGGACAGTGAAGTCGCGCGCGCCGTTCTGACTCATGTCTTCGACTATGCATTGCGGTTGCTCCATCCGATCATGCCCTTCATCACCGAAACTCTCTGGCAACAGCTTCCCTTTCCGGAAGGGGCAGATCGCTGCGAGTTTCTCGCAATTGCGCGGTGGCCGGCTCCGCAGGCGTCTTCTCCTGACGAGAAGCAGGCTGTTGCGCGATTCGATCTCGTGCGCGAAGCCGTAAGCGCTCTCAGACAGATCCGATCCGACTACGCGATTCCGCCGGGCAAGCCGATCGAAGCCATCATTCGCGCACGAACGAACGGTTCGCTGTTCACCGATCATGCTCGCTTGTTCGGCCAGCTGGCCCGCACCGAGCTGAGAGCGGGAGCGTCGTCCGACGAGGCTGCCGCACACTCTGTTCTCACCGACGGCAGCGAAATCATCGTACCACTTGCCGGCGTCGTCGATCTCGCGCGCGAGTGCGCGAAGCTCCGCGCCGAGCTCCAACAGCTGGACGCTCAGCTCAACGTGCTATCGAAGAGGCTTGCGAATGAAGGATTCGTCCGCCGCGCACCCGCCGCGGTTGTCGAGTCCGAGCGGCAGAAGGAACAGGAATGGCTCAAGCGGCGCGAGCAGCTCGCCGCGAAAGTGAGCGGCCTTTGCGGCGGCTGATAGCCGCGGGGATGCTCGTAACGGCATGCGCATCGCCGGGTATGCCACCTGGCGGTCCTATCGACACGGCAGCCCCGGAGATAGTGAGCATCACGCCCGACTCGGGCACTGTTGGCGTTAAACCAAAAGACGTCGTCTTCCACTTCGACGAAGTTGTCTCGGAAAAACCGCCGTCAGTAACGACGCTTGGCGATCTCTTCCTGATCTCCCCGCGCGACGGAGTTCCAGACGCATCCTGGCACCGCGACGCGATCTCCGTCAAGCCGCCGCACGGCTGGCGCGCAAACACGCCCTACACGGTGATCATGCTGCGCGGCCTCGCCGATATTCGAGGCAATGTTCGGAACACCGGGGCGACTACTTTTTTTTCGACCGGCGCGACGATTCCGCGCACTCGCATCTCAGGCTCGGTTTTCGATTGGGTGAGCGGAAATCCCGCCGCGGGCGCCCTCGTCGAATCGTTCGTCCCGCCCGACACGCTTCATCCTTACGTTGCGCTCGTCGACTCCAGCGGACTGTTCACGCTGGAGCATCTGCCGCCGGCAAAGTACACCCTGAGAGCTTACCTCGATAGAAACAAGAATCTTTCCGTCGATCCGAGCGAGCCGTGGGACACTCTCTCCGTGACACTTGTCGATACAACTGGGACGCAGTTGCTCGTGTTTGTCCACGACACAGTGCCGCCGCACATTCGGGAAGTTGCAGCGGACGACTCGCTTACTCTACGCATCGCATTCGACAAGCCTGTCGATCCCGGCCAGACTCTGAGCGCCGTCAATTTTGCCGTGGTCGGGCCTCCTCCGGATTCTGCCCGAATTCCGATCGCAAGTGCTGGCGCGGCTCCGAAGGACACGACGCCGAAGAACGCCGCGCCCAATAACCGCCTGCCAGGCCAACCAACACCGCGACGAGCTGCACCTGTTCATACCGACACGACTCCACCGGTGCCGAAACCGGTGATGTCGAAGCCGTCTCCCATCTCGACCGCGATAATTCGTCTTACGCGGCCGCTCGTCCCGAAAACCGTTTACCGCATCCGCTCTATCGGCGTTCGGGGCCTGCTCGGCAATACTGGAAACAGCGAGCATACCTACACCGCGCCAGCACCGCCGCCGCCACCACCTCCGCCGAAACCAGCGGCAACCGTGAAGCCACCCCATGCCTGACCAGCGACGGGATTTACCGAGCGTCGGCTCGCTCCTGGAGACGTCCGGCGTGCGTTCGCTGCTGGAGCACCATCCGCGCGGAATCGTTGTCGAAGCAGTCCGCAACGCCGTCGACGCCGCGCGGATGGAAGGTCAGATCGCGAAGAGCGAAGAACAGTGGCTCGCGAGCATTTCATCCACCGTCGACAAACTCACTCGACCTTCGCTGCGACGAGTCGTCAACGCGACCGGCATAGTCCTGCACACCAATCTCGGCCGAGCGCCACTTGCGGACGCGGCAATCGAGGCAATCGCCGAGACGGCGGGCGGATTCAGCAATCTCGAGTACGATCTTCAGACGGGGCAACGCGGTTCACGATACTCGCACTGTGTCGGACTGCTCGTTCAGCTCACCGGAGCACAGGACGCGCTCGTCGTCAACAATTGCGCAGCGGCGATAGTTCTGACCCTCAACACCCTTGCACAGCGAAAAGAAGTCCTGCTTTCGCGCGGTGAGCTAGTCGAGATCGGCGGAAGTTTTCGCATCCCTGACATCATGGCGCGAAGCGGAGCCCGACTCGTCGAGGTTGGAACGACCAATCGCACCAACGAGGACGACTACCGTCGGGCAATTACGCCGAAGACCGCTGCCATTGTCAAAGTGCACCGCAGCAACTTCGCGATCGAAGGATTCACATCGGACGTCCGTGTCGACCAGCTCGCATTCATTGGTTCGGAGCACGGGCTCCCCGTCGTGCACGACGTGGGAAGCGGACTGATGCTCGCGCTGGACGCCTACGGGCTCACGGGCGAGCCTACCGCGGCGGCCGCCGTCGCTGCAGGGGCATCGGTCGTTCTAATGAGTGGCGACAAGCTTCTTGGTGGCCCGCAAGCCGGGATAATCCTCGGCGAATCGACCCTCCTTGCAAAGCTGCGGAAAAATCCTCTGACTCGCGCGATGAGAGTCGACAAGCTCACCCTCTCGGCGCTAGAGGCGACGCTCAGACTTTATCTGGAGCCCGAGCGCGCGTTGAGGGACATCCCCGTTCTCGCAATGTTGACCGCCACCGTCGAGAGTCTCACTGCGCGAGCCAACTCCATTCTCGCCACGGTCGCCTCCGCGGGAATAGATGCGCGCGTCCTCGAGTCGATCGCGAGTGTCGGAGGCGGGGCATTTCCGACGGCCCAGATATCCTCGGTAGCGCTGTCGATTTCCGGAAATGCGCAAAACGTCGAAGCGAAACTGAGACTCGGAGATCCAGCTGTGATCGGACGGATCGTCGATGGATATCTCCTTCTCGATATGCGGACTGTTCAGCCTCGGGATGATGCTGTCCTCGCGAATTCGATCGTTCGTGGTCTCGCATGAGCACCGTTCCGCAGGTCGTATTCATGGATCGTGACGGCACGGTCATCGAGGACGCGCACTACATCAAATCTCCGGCGCGCGTCCGACTACTGCCGGGGGCGGCAGAAGCTGTCAAGAAACTCAACGATGCCAAGGTTCTCGTCATCGTCGTGACGAATCAATCCGGCATTGGCCGCGGGCTCATAAGCGTCGCTGACTACGAGGCCGTCCGGAATCGCTTTCATGAGCTTCTCTCGGAGCAGGGCGCGCACATCGACGCGAGCTACTACTGCCCGGACCGCCCGGATCAGCCGAACGCATCCGGTTGCCGCAAACCAGCCACCAAAATGTTCGAGGAGGCCATGCGTCAATTCAACATCGATCCCGAGAATGCAGCATACATTGGCGACCGCTGGCGTGACGTCGTTGCATCCATCAAGCTCGGAGGACGCGCGATCATGATTGACTCGCCAATGACAACTCACGATGATCGGCGCCAGGCACGAGAGAACGGAATCGCCACTGCCGCTTCACTGCGCGAGGCCGTCAACGTGCTGCTCGGCCTTACTCAGCGCGGAAGCGCACCGTAGAATCGGAGATGCCATCACGCATCGCCGTGCTCGCGTCAGGGCGCGGGTCAAATCTCCAGGCAATCATTGAGCATTTCGACAGCCTGGCCCGCGAGCGCGTGGCGAAAGTGGTCCTCGTCGGTTCAAACCGGGCCGATTCGCCCGCGCTGATCAGGGCCGCGACAGCGTCGATCGATATTGCCCATTTCGACGCCGCCGACGACGGCACCGAGCTGCTCGCTCTCCTCGATAAATTTCGCATCGACCTCGTCGTGCTTGCCGGATACCTCAAGCGGATCCAGGCCAAGGTCATTCACGAATACTCGGGACGCATCCTCAATATCCATCCCGCGCTCCTTCCTGCGTTTGGCGGCGAAGGGATGTACGGCGCCAGAGTCCACGAGGCGGTAATTTCATCGGGCGCAACCGAATCTGGTGTGACGGTCCACCTCGTCGACAACGAATACGATCGTGGCCCGATCGTCGCACAGTGGCGAGTCCCGGTGAGCAACAAAGACACGCCCGAATCTCTGGCCGCGCGGGTCCTCAACGTCGAGCACGTCGTCTATCCCCGTGTCGTGGAGATGGCTGCTCTGCTCCGACAACTCGAATCGAAACGCACTGACTGAAATGCCAACCGCACTACTATCGGTATCTGACAAGACCGGCCTCGTCGATTTCGCTCGAGGCCTCAGCACACTTGGCTGGAATCTGATTTCTACGGGAGGCACCGCGAAAGCGCTCAGAACGGCCGGGATCAAGGTGCGGGACGTCGCCGAGGTGACAGGGTTTCCGGAGATGCTCGATGGGAGAGTCAAAACGCTTCATCCGGCAATTCACGGCGGACTCCTCGCCAGACGCGATGTGCCGGAACACATGGACGCGTTGCTACAGCACCGGATTCAACCGATAGATCTCGTCGCCGTGAATCTCTATCCATTCGAGGAGACCGCCGCGCGTCGCGACGCAAGGCCCGAGGAAATCATCGAACAGATCGACATCGGCGGGCCCTCGATGCTGCGCTCGGCGGCGAAAAACTTTGCCGCGGTTACGGTCGTCGTCGATCCTGCCGACTACGCTCGCGTCCTTGCATCACTCGAAGCCCAGGACGACGACCTCGATCTCCGGCGATTGCTTGCGGAAAAGGTTTTCGAGCGAACCGCTGCTTACGACGCGGCAATCGCACACTGGTTCGCCTGCGACAGGTCCGAGGTGTTTCCCGATAGAATTGCCATCTCACTCGCGCGTGACACTACGCTCCGATACGGCGAGAATCCCGGGCAGCGCGCCGCGTTCTACGTGGAGCGAGCGAAAGACGGCATCGCCGCGCTGGAAAAAAAGGGCGGCAAAGAGCTGTCGTTCAACAATCTGCTGGATCTCGAGGGAGCACTGTTCGCAAGCGATCCGTTTGTCGGCGAGACTTGCTGCGCGATAGTAAAGCACACGACGCCGTGTGGGCTCGCTACCGGTGCTACTCCTCTCGAAGCGTACAAGAAGGCACTCGCCTGTGACCCTGTTTCCGCGTTCGGGTCGGTCATCTCCTTCACCGTTCCGGTCGATGACGAGACGGCGGAAGCGGTCTCGAGCCTTTTCGTCGAGTGTATCGTTGCGCCCAGGTTCAGCGAAGGAGCACTCGACATACTCGGCCGAAAGAAGAATCTGAGGGTTCTCGAGGGCCATGCGCACTGGCGAGATGAGGCGCTCGACTATAAGCGCGTTCGCGGAGGGTTTCTCGTGCAGGAGCGGATAGCCCGAGACGGCGGCGAGCATTGGCGCGTCGCCACCAAGCGGGAGCCCACGCAATCAGAGCTAACCGACCTTCGGTTCGCATGGCGCGCCGTCGGCAGCGTAAAATCAAACGCGATCGTACTCGCACGCGATGGCGCGACCATTGGCATCGGAGCGGGACAGATGTCCCGCGTCGACGCCGCCTTTCTATCGGTTCACAAGGCGCGTCTGGCCGGCCACGACGCGAGGGGCTCGGTGATGGGCTCCGACGCGTTCTTCCCTTTCCGCGATGGAATCGAGCAAGCTGCAGAAGCCGGAGTCAGCGCGATCGTGCAGCCCGGCGGATCGGTTCGCGACGAAGAGGTGATTCAAGCGGCCGACGAGTTCGGCATCGCGATGGTTCTGACGGGGATGCGGCAGTTCCGACACTAGTGGCTGGCTCCGCTTCTCGCAGCAGGTCGACCGATTTCGACTACAGGCCCTCTTATCGCGCGGCGGCTATAGCTGCCACAGCGGTCTTTCTTCTATATCTCGTCACGCTCGCGCCCTCGACCGCGATGTGGGACACCAGCGAGTACATCGCTGCGGCGTACGATTTCGGGCTTCCGCATCCCCCGGGCAATCCATTCTTTATCATCCTCGGCAGATTTTTCGCGATTCTCCCCATCACGCCGAACGTCGCCATGCGCGTCAACATCCTCGCCGCTTTGTGCAGTGCCGGCGCGGCGGGGATGTGGTTCCTGGTTACGGAGCGCGTGCTTGTTGGATGGCTGGGCGAGCGTTGGCAGCGAATCGTTGGCGGATCGCTGGCGGCCCTGATCTGCGCGACGGCATTCACGGTTTGGGCGCAATCGGTAGTCAACGAGAAAGTTTACACCGTTTCGCTGCTCGGGCTCGCTCTCGTCTCGTGGCTGATCGTGCGGTGGTGCGACGACCCTGACGGCCCGAGGGCTGATAAAATTCTCGTGCTCGTCGCCTACCTGAGCGGACTTGGCTATGCGAATCACATGGCGGGGTTTCTGGCGCTGCCAGCCGTCGCCGTAGCGGTGGTGATCCGCCGGCCGCGTACGCTGATACGTTGGAAGCTCCTGCTCGCCATCGCCGGCGCACTGCTCCTGGGCATGACGCCGTTTCTGACGCAGCCGCTGCGTGCGGCCTATTTCCCCGGAATAAATGAGGGAGAGCCAACCGGCTGCGAGACGCGCATCGGCTTGGGCTGCACCTTCAGCAAAGCAACCTACGACCGATTCATCTACAACTTCAACCGTGGCCAGTACGGGAAGCCTGCCCTTCGTGATCGGCAGGTACCGTTCATCGCACAAGTCGAGATGTGGTGGCTCTACTTCCGTTGGCAATGGCTGCGCGATCCGTTCGACAATCACGGCGCGCTGCAGCGAGCGCTCGCCACGTTGTTCCTGCTGCTGGGAGGACTCGGCGGCTACGTACACTGGAAGAGGGACCGCCGATCTTTTTCCTACTTCGGGCCGCTCATGTTCACGGTCACGTTCGCGCTGATCTACTACATGAACTTCAAGTACGGCGCTTCACAGGCCCCAGAGCTCGGCGACAGTATTCCGCGCGAAGTCCGCGACCGTGACTATTTCTATTTGTGGAGCTTCTCCGCGTGGAGTGTCTGGTCAGCTCTTGGATTCGTGTACGCGTGGGAGAGTATCGCCACGCTGTTCGGCGCGCAGAAACAGCGCATTGGTGGCGAGACGCTCGAGCTGCCAAGCAGGAGAAGTTGGCTGGCCGCGAGTCCACTGCTTGTGATTGCGTTTATCCCTCTGTTCGCAAACTGGCAATCCGCGTCGCGCGCCGGACAAACCGACACCGCGGACGTCGCCGCTGACATTCTCAATTCTGTGGAACCGTATGGGATTCTCGTCACCTCGGGCGACAACGACACTTTCCCGCTCTGGTACGCGCAGGAAGTCGAGGGAATACGGCGCGATGTGATCGTCGCGTGTCTTTCGCTGCTGAACACAGACTGGTACACGCGACAATTGTTGCGGAGACCTGTCTACGAGTACGACTCGGTTCACGGACCGGCGATCTACCGCGGCAAAGTCTGGAAGAAGCCGACAGGGCCGCCGTTGCGACTCACGATGGACCAGGCGGATGCCGTCCCGCCCGCCATCGAGCTGAGCGAGTCGCAAACGTTCACCAAGCCAGGCACGAACATCGTTGCTACGATCAAACCGCGTCAGTTCGACGAGTTTACGGGTCTCGAGCGCGCCGACCTGTTCGTGCTCTACATGATCCGCGACGGTTTCCCGGAGCGCTCATTCTTTTTCAGCAGGACGACCGGCAGGTATCCGGAGGAAATGGGCTTTGCGCAATACACGTTGACGGTTGGCCTGGCGAGGAAGCTGATGCCGCAGGTCCCCCGCGCCGGTGACGGAATAGTTTCGATCGCAGGCGATGGAATGTTCGACGCCCTAACGACCCGCGCGCTTTGGGAAAACACCTTCAAAGCCCCGTCATCGCTTGCCAGGCGTCATTTATGGGTCGACAGGCCGTCGGTCGGAATTCCATATCTGTACGTTCGCACCGGTGTTGAATTGAGTGACGTGCTCAATCAGCTCGGGCTCAAGGCAGATGCTGCGAGAATCTCGGCTCAGACGGAACGAATCGCCCGGGGAACTCAGCTCACGGATGTACTCGCGAGCATGACGAAATAGGGAGCGTTATCTTGAAGCCGGAGGGTTGGCAGAACGGCTATTGCACCAGTCTTGAAAACTGGCGCCCGCAAGGGCTTGGGGGTTCGAATCCCTCACCCTCCGTAGCGGAAGCGGGAAGCGGGAAGCGGGAAGCGGGAAGCGGGAGGTGCTTGACCGAGGACTCGGACCAAGTGCATTGCTGATCGCGGACTGATCGAGGACGGAGGACGCGGACTACTGAGAACTCCGGACTCAACGCACGCGGCGCGAGGACTGGCGCTCGCGCGTCGAACTACGCTGCTACCCGCTGCGCGCTACTGCTAATCGCTGAGAGCTAATTGCTGAGCGCTGCAAACGCTCGGGATAGATCTCGTGGCCTAAAGGGCGAGAGCAGTTGCCTGTGCCGCTACGCCAACGAAACTGTCAAGATATCTGCCCAGAGCAGGCACCTTTCCAGTCTGACAGCCCGCACCAATGAGTGAGAGCAGTTGCAGTTAGTCCGCACTCCTCGGGTAGTCCGCGTCCTCGATCCTCAATCAGTCCGCGATCGTCGATGCAGTTAGTCCGCGTCCTCGGTCTACCGCTTCCCGCTTCCCGCTTCCCGCTTCCCGCTTCCCGCTACTGCGCCGACTTCGGCGCCGGACCGAGGCGTGCGAGGTGAGCCTTCATCGTGGCAAATCCGGCGTCGTTTACCTGCAGAGAGTTTAGCTCTGACGCGGGCACCTGATTCAGCATCCTCTGGATGTCGGCGATGCGATCCTCAGTTCCGGGGTGGTCGGCGAACCACGCGGCTGCATTTCCGCTCCCTCCCGATTGCTGTTCCTCGGCCAGAAGCTTCTGGAAAAACGTCAGCATTCCACGGGGGCTGATGCCGGCCCGCATCACGTTGTTGAATCCGCCTTCGTCCGCCTGCACTTCATCGGTACGACTGAATTTCGCGAACACCGCGGTGCCGCCGATGTTGATCGCGGCCTGCGCGAGGCCGCTCTGGCAGATACCGGTTAGTGCGCAGGCGATGCCGACCCCGACGTTGGCTCCCTGCGCCTGCTCCATCTGTTTCACGGAGTGCCGCCTGACCACGTGCTCGGTCTCGTGACCGAGAACACCGGCGATTTCCGACATGTTACTGGCGCGTTCGAGCACACCACGATTGACGTAGATGAAGCCGCCCGGGAGAGCGAACGCGTTGACGACATCCGAGTTGACGACCTTGTACTGCCAGTTGAGATCCGCGCGGGAGGTCGTTTTCGCGATGCGATTGCCTAGAGCGTTCACGTAATTCTGAATATACGCATCCTGGACCATCGGAAGCTGCGCCTCCACCTGCTGCGCCTCTTGCTGCCCCATTTGTACTTCCTGCTGGGTGGACACGCCACACCCACCGAGGAGCACGATGCTGCCAACCGCAAATGATATTTTCCGCATGAAAATTCCCCGGTTAGATCAGTCGCCGCCCGATGTTCCTTGCGCGGCGAACGGCATAGTTGGCAGAAACCAGACCACTGCCGTGCCGGACACCTTAATGGTTGTCGCTGGCGAATCCGCCGTTTGTCCCGTCAATTTCAGCTAACCACTCGGAGGCGCGCGCAAAAATGGCTGACTTCACAAAGGAATGGATCGAGCATCTCAAGGGACAGATTGACGGCAGGTTGAAGGTCGTAGCCGACAAGATCGATCCACAGACCTACCAGGAGCTCGTGACCGACCTCGCATGGTTTGCCTTCCGGTTTGCGCGCGATCCGGACACCAAGATGAGGAAAGTCTTCCGATGAGTCCGTCGTAGCGGCATTAGATTCGCCGTAGAGCCAGCGAGCCGCTCCACCCGCTTGAATCCGGAGTGCCGATGGCCAAGTGTGAAATCTGTGGCAACGACTACGACAAATCGTTCACCGTTTCGATGAACGGAAAGTCCCACACCTTCGATTCATTCGAGTGCGCAATCCACGCCCTCGCGCCGACCTGCTCTCACTGCGGATGCCGGATCATCGGGCATGGAGTCGAGTCGAACGGCACGTTTTACTGTTGTGCGAGCTGCGCCGACATGTCGGGAGTGAGGGGACTCGAGGACCGAATCTAGTTACGGAGGCCCGATCAAAGTGAAGTGGAAGAGTCGACGAGATCCGCGTGGCAAAATCGGTGATGAGCGCGTCCGCACGAAATTCGCCTGGTTCCCCGTCGAGGCGGACGATGGGTATACGTACTGGCTGGCTCCGGTGGTTGTTCGCGAAAAGCTTCTCCCTAAAGTCTCGCGCGGTGGCTTCGAGGATGACGAACAGGATTGGGAGGTAGTCGAGGCAAAGCCTGTCGAGGGGGAGAAGAAGAGGAAGAAGGCCCGCACCAAATAACTGCTTGCCGCTCACCATCGATCTGAATGCGGATCTTGGCGAGGCCTTCGGGAGCTCGCGCATTTTCGAAGACGCCGCGCTGCTCGAGCTGGTGTCATCCGCGAACATCGCTTGCGGCTTCCACGCGGGAGACGCTTCCACCATGCGCGATACCGTTCACGCGGCCAGGATCCGCGGCGTCACGATCGGGGCTCACCCTTCTTACCCTGACATCCCCGGGTTCGGCAGGCGGGAGTTTGGACTTCCACCGAAGGAGATCGCGTTTCACGTCGCGTCGCAAATACGCACACTCCGCGACGTGTGCGGCGCCGAAGGGGCGCGACTGGCGTACGTGAAGCCGCATGGGGCGCTCTACAACAGGGCGGCAAGCGATTTTGACGTCGCCGCCGCAATCGTCAAAGCAATCAGAGAAGTCGAGACGTCGCTGACTCTGCTGGGTCTAGCCGACAGCGAGATGGCGCGCGCCGCGGCCCGTGCAGGTATCGCCTTCGCCAGCGAAGCCTTTGTCGACCGCGCTTACAGAGCTGACGGAACGCTCGTCCCGCGTGGTGAGCCTGGAGCCGTCATTCACGACGTAAAAAGCGCGGTCCAGCGAGCGGTGATGCTCGTCAAGGGGAAGACGATCACGGCCGACGATCAATCGGAGCTCCACATTTCCGCTCGGTCGCTTTGCGTTCACGGGGACAATCCGGACGCCGCTGCCATGTTGAGAACATTGAGAAAGCGGCTGGAAGATTCCGGGGTGACCATCGCGCCGTTCGCCGCTTGAGTCAAACATTTCCCTACACTCAGCCGCTGGGTGATTCGGCCGTCTCGATAACTTTCGGATCTGAGCGGACTCCGGAGTTGCTCGAACGCGTGCAAACGGCTGCGGTTTCACTGGCGGCGGCCAGGATTCCCGGTGTTCAGGACATCGTCCCCGCGTATCTGCGCGTTGCGATTTTCTATGATCCACTCGCGTTGTCCTATCGTGAGATTTCGGCAACGCTTCTCGAGCACTGCAAGTCCGTGGATACTTTGCGCGTCCCACAGCCTGCGCCACGCGAGCACCTGATTACGGTTGCCTACGATGGTCCCGACCTCACCCACGTCGCAGACACCACAGGACTCTCCGTGGAGGAAGTGATTGCGCGTCACACGGGCCGAACATATACGGTGGACATCATCGGATTCGTTCCTGGCTTCGCATATCTCAGCGAGCTCGAGCCCGGACTGCATCTTCCCCGACGCGCGGAGCCCCGACCGCGCGTTCCTGCGGGAAGCGTTGCGATCGCCGGAGCTCAGACGGCCGTGTATCCCCTCGATACTCCCGGTGGATGGCATTTGATCGGACGAACGAGTACGACGATGTTCGACCCCGCTCGAGATCCACCCGCCCTTCTCCAACCTGGCGATAAAGTTCGGTTCGAGGCGGAGCGATGATCGGGATTACGCGCGCCCCGCCTTACCTCACCGTTCAGGACCTCGGCCGCGCGCATTCGCGTTCGTCGGGCGTTCCGCGCGGCGGCGCGATGGATAGGTCCGCGATCCAGGCGCTCAATGCCATCGTCGGCAACCCCAATGGCTCCGCCGCGCTCGAATGGGCCCTGGGCGGCGGAGGGATTCAGTTCAAGACTCCGTGCACGATCGCCCTTGGCGGCGCACGTGTAGAGGCGAATCTCTCCGGAAAAATAGTAAGACCGTTTACTACTTTTCGCGTCGCGCGAGGGGAGACACTCGAGGTCGAGAGATTTACATCCGGACGCTTTCTTTACATCGCTGTGAGCGGTGGGATCGACGCTCCAATTGTTCTTGGCAGCAGATCTACCTATCTGCCCGGAGGCTTTGGCGGCTACAACGGCCGCATCATCACCCGCGATGATTCTCTTTCGCTTGGTTCGCAGCCCGGCGCGATACCGGCGGACGGTTTCGCCATTCCTGCGGAGCTGTTGCCTCAATATAGCTCTCCGCGCGTACGGATAACTGTCGGCACACATACGGATCTCTTCGATGAGGTCGCTTTGCGCACGCTCCTCGAGGAAGAGTTCAGGATCTCAACTGCATCCGATCGCACTGGTTACAAGCTCAAGGGAGCTGCTTTGCAAAATTCGATGGGCAGTCTGCCCTCCGACCCCGGCTGCCATGGAGCTGTGCAGGTTCCTGGCGACGGGGCTCCAATCGTACTCATGTCAGACGCACCGACCGTAGGCGGCTACCCGAAAATCGCCGTAGTGGCGGAAGCGGACATGCCGGTGCTTGCACAGCGCACTCCGGGCGAGAAAGTTCGCTTCGAGCGCATAACGATTGAGCAGAGTCAGCGGATCCTGAAGCAAAGGCAGTCGGAGCTCAACACCATTTATTCCGCAGGCGCGGCTTCTGCATGATGGAAAAATGCGTATCGCCGCTGGTTATGCGGCTCAACAATCGTTGGGGAGGCTGAATCATGGAAGGCAATTTCCGCGAAGGCATGAATCCGAATACCGGCTCCGAGCAAACGAGTTTTGGAAATCAGGTCAACGCCGCTTTCGACAGGGGCGACGGTGCAAGTCAGCCGGACGAAATGGCGCGCGAGGTCAGCGCGGATTCGGATAATTCCGGTGCCGGGCTCACAAACCGGGTGAAGGGCGTCGCGTCTTCAGTCACTTCTTCGGTCAAGGGAAAGGCTTCGGCGATTCCATCATTGCTCGCAGATGGGCTCGAGGCGGGCGCGAACGCATTGCGTCAGCGGAGTGGGACTCCGGTTGCAACTACGACGGGTGCGTCCACAGCGATTGCGGAAAACTCCGGAGTGACCGCGGTCACCGACTCTCTGGCGAGCGGCATGCAGACGAGCGCGGAATGGCTCCGCGATGCGGACCTCGACAAGCTCAAACAAGGTGTCGAGAACCAGGTCAAGGAGCATCCCGCACGATCACTCCTGATTGCGCTTGGAGCCGGGTACATCCTCGGGAAAGCGCTCCGACGGTAATGCGATGCTGACTACGGACAGGTCACGGGGGGTCGGAACGCTGCTCCGCGAGGTAGCCGAGGATGGCGCGCACCTCGCTCGACAGGAGGTAGCACTTGCGCGCATCGAATTCGCGCAGATCGCGCGAGACATCGGAAGGGGAACCGGCTACGCAGTCGCGGCCGGGATGCTGGGACTGCTCACGGCGCAGATGCTGGTTTTCGCTATCGTGCTGCTAATGGGTGACGCCCTGTTCCGCGGTCGATACTGGATTGCTGCGCTCGTGCTGACAATCCTCCTCGGACTGAGCGCGTTCTTCCTGCTCCGACGTGCCAGCGCGCTTCTTTCTCCAAAAAACATCAAGCCAGATCAAACGCTCGCAACGCTGCGGGGAAACTCAAATGCCTGAAACAACCACGGAAGTTCGCGCGGACATTGAGCAGACCCGCGCGCGAATGTCGAACGCTATTACCGAGCTGGAAGGCAAGCTCGATGTCGCTCAGAGGGTGCGCGAGCATCCATGGACCGCGGTCGGACTTGCGTTCGGCGCCGGAATCGCACTCAGCGCTTCCGGAAGCGATTTGAAAGCGGCCCAGGCGACTTCGCAGGCGACGAGGGATACGAGCAGCAAGCTCGGTGTCGCGCTCGACGGAGTCGTCGCCGCCCTCGTCACTGGAGTCACGGAAGTCATCCAGTCCCGAATTGACGGCGCGGTGAATGAGGTCGTGACTTCGCTTCGCGGCGATTCCTCGACCAGGCCTTTCGTCGGCGTCGAGCGTCAACCGCAAGCCGCGCCAAGGGCGGACTGAGGCAGATCCGAATCAACTCGCAATAGTGCTCGGTCGGGAATACGCAGTAGTGCTAGGTCTGGAATAAAAAAGGCCCTGGTAATCAGCGCCTTTTTTGCCTAGTGTGGGCAAACCTCTCGCTAAGGCGCGGGAGCCACTGCCGGCGGAGTTGGCGACCTGAGATACCTCGAGAGATACCCGTCCGTTACGTGCTCGATCAGTCGGTAGCTCTGAAGATTGTACGCGGCCCCGTGATGGCCCGGTGGGTATATCCTGAGATCGGCGTCCCGCCCAGCATTGGTGAGCGCCGTCAGCAGCTGCATGGTGTTCTGCGGATGGACGTTGTCATCCATCATCGAATGAATGAGAAGAAGATTTCCGCGCATCTTCGCCGCCTGTTCGATCGGCGCGCTCTCGACGTAGCCACTGGGATTATCCGCGAGCAGGCCCATATACCGCTCGGTGTAGATCGTGTCGTAAAGACGCCAGTCTCCGACGGCTGAATTCGCCACGCCAACCGGAAACAGCTCCGGATACATCTCCATCGTGTACACCGTGCTGTACCCGCCGTAGCTCGTCCCCGTGATCGCCACACGTTTCGGGTCGACGTAGCTCTGCCTGGCCAGATACTTTGCGGTCTCCGAAAAATCGAGTGCTTCGTATTTGCCCAGATGCTTGTAGACGACCTTCATGAAGGCGCTGCCGTAGTTATTCGTGCCGCGATTGTTGACACCCACCACTATGTATCCCTGCTGCGCGAGCCATTGGTGCCAGCCGCTTGCGGAGAATTGATCGTACACCTGTTGCGAACCGGGACCACCGTATACGTCGAGCACGACTGGGTAGCGATGGTTCGGGTCGAACGGAACCGGCTTCACCATGTTGGCGTCGATGTGCGTTCCATCGGAGGTCGCAAACGAGAAGATTTCCGCCGGCGAGTACGCGTGCGTAGCGATCCAGTTCGTAACTGCCGGGTTGCTCTCCATCGTGCGCAGCTTCTGACCCGCCGCAGACCACAGCTCCACCTGCGTCGGCTCGTGGACCGACGAGTATCGATCGATGAAGTAGGTCGCCGTTGGCGACATGTCGATGCGATGATTTCCCTCAGCTGTCGTGATGCGGTGCTGCCCCGTGCCGTCGAAGTGAATCGAATAAAGCTGCCTCTGGAGGGGCGATGCTTCCGTCGACGTGTAGTAGATCGTGCGCTGATTCGCATCGCTGCCTTCGATCCGCGTTACGCTCCAGTTTCCGTGCGTCACCTGGTTTATGAGCTTACCGGAGTAATCGTATCGGTACAGATGCTGGAACCCATCGCGATCCGACAACCAGAAAAACTCCGTCGAGCCCGAAGGAAACGACATCATGTCGTCAACGTTCGCGTAAAAATCGTAGACATCTATCCACGTCTTTGACGTCTCGGTCATGACCTCTCGACGACCGCCCGTGCGCACGTCGAAGAAATAGAGCTTCATTGTGTTCTGCGGCCGGTTTAGCGTGATCACCGCGAGAGTGTCCGGCCTACTGGTCCAGTAGATTCTCGGGATGTAGAACTCGCCGCGCTCGCCTGTATCGAGCCAGGTGTTGGCACCCGTCGACGTGTTCACGACCCCGATGCGCACAGTGGCATTCGAGTCGCCGACCTGCGGAATTCGAATTTTCTCCCAGTCCTGGTGAAGACCCGAGTAATCCGAGAGCTGAATCTCGGGCTCGGCCGTGTCGTTCAGTTGCCAGTAAGCGATGTAGCGGCTGTCCGGAGACCACTTCCACGCCTGCGCCTGACCGAACTCTTCCTCGTAAACCCAGTCGAAGTGGCCATTGTACACGTGCTCCGATGCATCGTGAGTCAGCCGCTTCTCAACGTGCGTCGAGAGATCGGTCACGTACATGTCGCCATCCCGCTCGAAGCCGAGTGACTGCCCGCTTGGCGACAGCTCTCCGGTGCGCGCCCCCTTTGTGGCGAGCTGCATGCTGTGATCGGCGAGCGAATAGATGTAGAAATCCGAGATTCCGGAGTTTCTGTATATCGGTTGGAAATTGGTCTGGAACACAAGGTGCCGCGAGTCGCGGGCCCACTGGAACGAGTCGTAGGCGAACGGCTGTGTGGTTCCGGGGAGCGTCAGTCCGTCGGAAGCAAAAAGAGTGGTGTCTGTGCCAGTCGCCGGGTCGTACGCCCGAATCACTGGCGTATTTGTCCGCGCATCACGATCAGTGTATGAGAACCTTTTGCCGTCTTCGATCCAGTTGACGTTGCGCGGCCCCTGCCTGCCATTGAGTATCGCGCCCACTTGAAGTGCTTCGTCAAGGCTGCCGAATCGCTGCTTTTCCTGCGCGCCCGAAGCAAGAGGAAGGCAAATTACGAAAACGACGAAAAACAGCCTTGAGGTTTTTTTCATGTCTGGGGTTGGACGGATGAATGGAATCGATCGCGCGGCTTCTTTCAGGCGCTTCGTCGTGCGAGAGGGTCGACGCCCG
Source organism: Gemmatimonadaceae bacterium (assembly GCA_050733435.1). Taxonomy (GTDB): domain Bacteria; phylum Gemmatimonadota; class Gemmatimonadetes; order Gemmatimonadales; family Gemmatimonadaceae; genus UBA4720. The sequence goes on from JBOHTB010000090.1 coordinate 32,758, forward strand.
CCTCTTCGCATTTCCTGCAAAGTACGACGCCGCGAAATGTGCAGATGATGCAGATGAAGGTCCCGCAGTTCGCGCAAGGATAGCCCTCGGACGCACGCTCCTCGTTGCTACATGATCGGCAAATCATCGCGTCTCTTTCGCGAATCACCTGGGCCATACTTGTATCTCGCGTCGGCCCGGGAAGGAGGATAAGCGGCGGACCGATTGCTGAATCTACATCAGGGCCCGCATTTCACAACGCGCTTCGCCGCCCGAAGCCAACTCGACATTCGGTCGGGCCCGGCGTCTTCCCATCCGTTCGGCACGGGAGCGAGCCTTCGCTTTTCTCCCTCGCTCTCGAAGCAGAGCCACCCGCCGCTGTACTCACTCGCCACCGTGATGTTCCGCCGAAAAGATCCTCGCCTTCTTTCCGGCGTCCGCCGGCGATCAGGAATTCCCGGCGCTTTGACGGAATCGACGGCGGCCCGTCGGTCAGCCTTTCGTCTCTCCGCAGCCGCTGGTGTCACGAGCCACACCTCCCAGCGCCTTCCCGCCGTATCGAGAAACGTGCGATAACTCACCGCGAGGTCCTCCGTCGCCGATCGTGCGCCACAGTCTGCGCTCACAACCTTTGCTTTGCACAGCAGGTGCCATAACCCGTCGTTCGCCGAACGATTGTGCTGTCATTCTCTCGCAAGAAAACGTACGTATTTCATTGCGATTTCGGTCGAGCGTGCACTGCAATCAGCGAACATCCAGTTTTCTTCCCGCATCGAGATGATCGAAATTGAGAAGCGTGTTGAAAACCATGAAATAACTGCCAATCGTCTCACCGCGGTAAATCGGATTGTTCGCGAAGAGAACAACGTGGCCCTTCCCCAACGGCGCATCGACGACGACCGGTCGCTGCGCGACGTCGTTGCCGTCGAGAAGCCCTGAAGCCAACAAGTCGCGTTGATCGCTGAATCTGAGAACTACGCGCGGTCGAAGCGCCGGCGGAATCACGGACAGGGGGTTGCGAAGCTGTTCGTCAGTGACTGGAGCAGCCTGCCACGGTTCGACGGGCCTTTTCTGAGCGACATCGTTGCGCGGATCCAGGGCAAATCGACCCTGCGGAACGTCGACATCCTCAGTCGTGCCCCTTCCCGTCGCCCTCGCGTGCGAGGAATCGGCAAACCGTCCTCCACGAGCTCCGAGAACGTTGGTGATGCTGAAGCTCGAGCCGTCGTCGCTATAGACGGCGAGACTGTCCCGGAGCCCATACGCTATGGGACTCGCGTCATCGACGACTTTCGTGCGAAGAAGGCTCCCCACCACGTGCAGACGCGGCGGCTGGTTCAGTGAGACTCCACTCGCGAGCCCGAAGTTGACGGCAAGATCAGCGGTATTCTCAACGGTGACGAGCACACCGCCGTTCTTGACGAACGTAGCGAGGTTGGCGAGGCCCGTGAGGCCAAGGCCCGGTCGTATGTCGTCCGTTTCATCGATCGCGATGTTCGGCGTGAGCGCGGTCTTTTTCCAGGGCATCGGATTTCGCCACATCGGAAGGCCCGCGACGATCGACTGCGGACTGCCACCACCGGGCGGGAAAAGAATCACATCGTACTTTGAGTTGAGACTCGGATCTTTCGCCGCATCCTGCACGCTGATGTACGCGTACGGGATGTGAAGAAAGTCGAAAGCCTGGCGCCACCACCCCTCTGTCTGCGTGCTGATCCAGGTGTGCATTATCGCGACGCGCGCAGCGCGCGCGGGGTGCAGCGTAACCGACGGCGCGGCATCGAGTGCGTAAACCTCGATCCCAAGGTCAGCTGCGGCCTTGTCGAGATCCGTGGAAGAAATCTTTCGCACCACGAACGAGCCACGCCCGAACTTGTGGCCTGCTGCATCGAACGGCTGTTCAGCGATCTCGAAATCTGCGTCCTTGAACCGGTAGCGAAGCGTCGCCAGCGCGTTGTCGGCGTTGTGCTCGATGGCGAATACGCTTCCCGATCCCCTCACCCCTCCGGGAGCTTTGATCTCTCCGCTTACGGCTTCCATTGGAACCGCAAGAACTTTTGCATTAGTCACGCGGTATGCCCGAACCGCGAAATTCTCGGGGAAAGTCCAACCTGTGTCGTCGTACGGTGTGCGCTGCGGATCGGTCGGACTCCAGTATTGGTAATCGAGGAGCGCGTCGGCGATTCGCGAGTAAGGTTGATCCATTCTGATGATATAGCTGCCTGCCGGAAACTGACGCGCCTCCTGACGCACAACTGAAAGCGGGAGTGTGTCGTAGGGATTTATCGGCGGCGGTGTCGGCGATGGCCTGGCCATCTCACTCGGCCGGGTCGTCGTATCCGCCGAGCGCGCGAAATCGGCGGGACGGGTGCTGTCAGGTTGCTTTCCACCCCGCGCAGAGCTGGCGGGCGCGTTCGACTTTCGCGGAATAGGAACCATCGCTGTGAACGGCGCAGTGGCGCGGAAGATCTCAACGTGCTGCTTCTGGAGAATACGGAGCAAGTCCGCCTGCGCACCTGGCCGGCGATCATCAGCGGGAAGCACGTATGCGGCGGGCCCTTCCGTGGTAGCCTTTAATATCGACCGCTTGCTCTTCTCGTAGAAATTCTCGAGAAACTGCTCACGGTTGTTCGCGAAGTAGCTGAGCGAGACGAGCAGACCGGTTTCCTCGTAGTTGTTGTTGTCGCGCAGCGACCACTTCACTCGCGGCAATGGAGGGTTTTGTCGGTACCACGTCCGCGATGTCTCGGAGGGCGGCAGCGTGCGATCCATCGTTTCCGCGGTCCCGCCGTTTCCGAAAGTCTCGTACAGGCGGCTGATCCCGTTGTGCGTGGCCGCCATGAACATGAGATATCCGGGTGACCACGTATCGAAGTCGCCATGCGTGTAAACTCCCGGCATTCCAAATCGTGTCATCTCCTGCACGTTGTTCCACCCGAGCATTTGCCATTCATTGGTCAGAAGCGGGTCGAGCCACGCGTTGTACGGTCCGTCACCGACCGTGTTGTCGTACAGGTAGGATCCGGACTCGTGCAGATCGTGAAGAACCTGCGCGTTCCACGCGAGGTACGTGTCGAGCACGTTCTGCGAGAGCTTGAGCGTCAGAGCCATCGCATCCCGGTTGTTGTCGTGCGCGACGTAATGTCCCCAATACATGAGAGGCACCGGCGTTTCGCCCGGATGCGCCATGTGCCAGCGGAAGACGTCGACCTCGCGGTCTCGGCCATCCACTTCTGTGACAGGAGTGATCAGTGTGATGAGGTGATCGCGAATGTTCTTGATGTACGGGCTCTCGTCCACTGCGAGGCGATACGCGAGCTCCATGAGCGCCGTCGGTGCACCCGATTCGGTTGAGTGGATGGTGCCGGTGATGTAGTAGACCGGCGTCGTCTCCAGCACGAGGCGCGCGGCTTCCGCGTCGTTCATGTTGATCCTGCGCGGGTCAGCGAGCTTGGCGAGATTTTCCTTGTTCTTGTCGAGGTTGGCGAACAACGCCTCCGAGGCAACCGCCACCGCGATCATCTCCCTGCCCTCCTCTGTAGTTCCGATCGAGTATACGCGCACCCTCGGACTCGCCTTCGCGAGCATCCGCATGTATGCGTAGACCTCTTTCGAGTACGGCAGATTGTTTCGCGCTCCGGCGATGTCGCCTAGCACCGCCATGGGCGTTGGAACGGTCGACGATGCCGGCAGATAATCGACCAGCGGCGAAAGGAAGAACGGCTCAGTCGTGTACTCGTGAATGTTTTTTGTGTACTCTTCGTCGACGGGCTGATTCGGATCACGACCCGGCCTCGTCGCGGAAGGAGGAGCACTCGATGCGCTTGCAGCCGGCTCAGAGGACATTGACTGCGCTGCAAGTCCTTCAGAGAAAGACGAAGCGAGGAAAAGCGTGAGCAGAACGGCTGGAATTGCTTTGCGCCGCATGGATTACCTCAGAGGATTGAACGTCGCATCACCCGGCTGAAGCCGGCACGCGAAAGTAGCGAGAGGTACTGGTCGGAGCAACACGATCGCTCTGCATCGGAGCTTCCCGCGGTTGAAGTAGTCGAACTCTGACAATAACTTGCGAGACTCTGGAGAGATGGCCGAGAGGCTGAAGGCACCGGTTTGCTAAACCGGCATACGTGGAAACGCGTATCGAGGGTTCGAATCCCTCTCTCTCCGCTCAGCGGGTCCGCGCTCGGCGTGTGGGCCCGCTTTTCTTTCTCGAATCGTCCATGAGCGTATCAGCACGTCCGCGTCTTCGCTTCGCTCCGTCTCCGACGGGATACCTCCACGTCGGCGGAGCGCGCACGGCGTTATTCAACTGGCTTTACGCGCGGAAGTTCGATGGTGTGTTCCTCCTCCGGATCGAGGACACGGATAAGGCGCGCAGTACCGACGAGAGCACGCGGGCAATCTTCGAAGGCATGGAGTGGCTCGGCCTCAACTGGGACGAGGACGTTGTCTACCAGGGTGCCAATCTCGCTCGACACCAGTCGGACGTCGCGCGCCTTCTGGAGACCGGGGCCGCGTACCGCTGTTTCTGCACACCCGTCGAGCTGGAGGAAAGGCGTCGCGAAGCCGAAGCGCGAAAGGAGGCATTCAAATACGACCGACGGTGCGACCGTCTGACAGCATCGGAGATTGCGAGGCGTGTATCGGAGGGCGAGCCACACGTCATTCGCTTCCGTGTTCCTGATGGAACGACAGAGTGGATCGACCTCGTTCACGAAAAAATCGCGTTCCCGAACAAGGACATTGAAGATTTCGTGATCCTTCGGTCTGACCGGACGCCGATCTATAACCTGGCGGTAGTTTCCGACGACATCGCGATGGGGATCACCATCGTGATGCGAGGGGACGATCACATCTCGAACACTCCGAAGCAGATCCTTCTTTATCGCGCGCTAGGAGCTCCGCTCCCGACCTTCGCGCATCTGCCAATGATCCATGGTCTCGACGGAAAGAAACTGAGCAAGCGTCACGGAGCGACGGCGGTAGGCGACTACCAGCACTACGGCCTGCTTCCCGGCGCGATGCTCAACTTTTTGGCTTTGCTTGGCTGGTCCCCCGGCGGCGATCGCGAGATCATGACTCTCGACGAGATGGTCGAGCTTTTCAGCGTCGACGGTCTGCAGAAAAAAGCGGCCATTTTCGATCCGAAAAAGCTCGAGTGGATGAATGGTCAGCATCTGTCGATGATTCCTCTGGAGGAGCTGGAGCCGCGCGTCACGCCGGCGATAGTTTCGGCCCGCCTGGCAACCGAGGAGGAGCTTGTCGACCGCCACGACTGGTATTTGCGACTCCTTGACCTGTTGCGCGTTCGATCTCGCACGATCGACGACATCGTTCGTCAGGCCGGTCCGTATTTTCTCGAAGACATAGAGTATGACCCCGTCGCTGTTGCGAAGAACTGGAAGGATCCTTCCGAATCTGCGGATCTTCTTCGCGCGACACGTGACACCCTCGCTGCCGCTCCGGAATGGACTGGAACCGCCCTCGAATCCGCCCTCCGCGGCCTTGCCGAAAGCAAGGGAATCACGGCCGGAAAGGTCTTTCAGCCGCTTCGCGTCGCGCTGACGGGCCTCACCGTGAGCCCCGGGATATTCGAGATGCTCGGTCAAATGGGTCGCGAGCTCTCGCTCAAGCGCATCGACAAAGCCCTTATCGCGCTAGCGGGCTAGCTGTCGGTAGCGGTGCTACGAGACTGTTGACCGGGTACGATTCCGTACACAGATTGTGGGCAAACGCGGGGCGTGGAACCAGCAAGCCCAGCCACTTCCAGGGCACGATGATGGCCGAGCAACTAACAAAGCTCGAGAGCTCGGTATACCACTACCTTCTCGATTTCACGGCCGAGAACACATATCAGCCGAGCATTCGGGATATCGGCAAGCAGTTCAAGATTAAATCGACGAAGACCGTCTCCGATCTGCTTCAATCGCTCGCGAAGAAGGGATTCATCGAGCGCGACCCTTCGAGGTCGCGCGGCGTGAACTTACTTGGATTTGGCGGCGCGCTCCGGACCCAGCCCGTGCCCTACTATGGGAAGATTCACGCTGGAGAGCCCGCTCTTCTACCGGAGCATCGAAATGGTTTCATCACCATCGACAGGCGCTTCGTTCCGTCCGACGATGTCTTCTTTCTCAAAGTGAACGGCGATAGCATGGTCGGCCGCTGCATCAATGATGGCGACTATGTGATGGTGAACCCGCGCCAGGAGCCGCACGATCAGGACGTCGTCGCTGCGAGGCTGGGCGAAGAGGCCACCGTGAAGACCTATACGCGCCGCGGAGGGTCCGTCATCCTGGAAGCCGCCAACCCGTCCGAGCGTGATATCCCCGTCCAGTCCGGAATGGACTTCGGAATTCTCGGCGTCGTGTGTGGGGTCTTCCGACCTGGTTTTGACGCCAACCTCGGCGGGGCGACTCTACAATCGTAGCAGGCTGAGGCGTGCTGAAGCAGCTAACGCCGGTCCTCATCGTCGACGCGGTCGAACCCTGTATCGAGTTCTGGGTTGATCGACTCGGCTTTGCCGTCACGAACGAAGTTCCTGGTACAGACGGCAAACTGATCTTTGCCAGCGTCCAACTCGGGCCCATTGAGATCATGTACCAGACGCGGGCGAGCGTAGTCGACGAGCAACCGGGCGCCGCGAAGGATCTGATGGGACACTCAGTTGCGTTGTTCATCACCGTCGAAGATCTGGATCGAATCGAGAAATCGCTCGCGGGCGTTCCTGTCGTCAAGCCGAGACACGATACGTTTTACGGCAGCACCGAGATCTACATTCGGGAGCCCGGCGGCAATACGGTCGGATTCGCGCAATTCAGTTGAGAGCGCTGATTACCGGCTCGCGCTAGAAACTCAGCCAGTATGACACTTTGACGAGGAACGTATTGTCGGGTCTCGCGCCGAACAGATCGCTGAAGTCACGCGTCGGCCTGAAGGTGCCGAGATTGCGATCCTCCTGATCGCGTCCCTGAGTCCACACGAGGAATAGCGTGGATCCAGGCCGATATTCCCAGCGCGCCACGGCGCTGGCATGCAGCTGCTTCACATTGAAGCTCGCGGCGTCCGTCGGCGCCACGTACGGCCGGTATCTGTCGTCATAGCTCGCAGCCCGGGGATTGGCCAGCTCACGCACGCGGAAATACCAGCCTGTCGTTAGAAACGGCTCGGCGTAGAGCTGCAGCGACATCGTGGTCGTCGCCGTGTAATTCAGCCTGCTCGTGAAACTGAGCAGCTCCTGATCAAGGTGCGCGAACAGGTAATGCGTCGTGTCACTACCGATTACACCGAACGTATCGAACCACTGCGTGTCGGTGCGATTGCGCTGGTACCGAGTACCGAGTTCCCAGCTGAGATTACTCCGCGTCTGCACGATCACGTACGGCCGAACGCGCCACAGAGTCGATCTTCCCCCGTCGCCGACGGTGTAAATCGCTGCAAAGCTGGGAATGACCGACTGGCGGGGATCTGCGCCGACGTTGATCAGGAGATTTGCGTCCGGCGATACTCTCACCGCGGGGCCACCTCGCGCGCATCGGTCGCAGTACGCGGTGAACAAGTTGTCCACCCACGTGTCGGCAGAGAAAGTCATACGATTTCTCAGCTCGGTCGAGAAATAGACTTCGCTGTAATTTGCGGTGGGCAGGCCGTTCGCCGTGAACTGGTTGTATTCATAAAACTCAACCGCCGCATTCCGCCAGAACGCGCGTGGCTGGCTGCTCTGCAAGAGTGCGTAGACGTTTCCGATTTGCTCATCCGCCTGCGAGAGAAACCCGACATCATTGGTTTCGAATCCGGGCGACAGCCGTTCGTATAATCCTCCGTAAGTGAGCGTCCCCGCGACTTTGGCCGCCTTCAGCTGAAGATCTGTACCCGATAGCGAGGTGCGCAGCGAATCGTAAGGCAAGCCGGCGTCGGGGCGATTGTAGTAGTGAACGGCATTTCTTTGTGTCTGATCGATTGACGCGGCGGTGCCCCTCACCACGCTGGCGGCCAGCGAGCCCGAAACACTGTATCGCCCGTTCATGAAACGATGACGCGCATCGACTCCGCCAACTACGGCGTTGCGCCGAAGTTGCTTTGCCGCCGCGTCGTCAAGCTGCCGGTCCACGAAAGTGAGCATCGTTCCCACTCCAGATTCGCCGTTCCTGAAGTCCTGTGACGCGCGCAGAACTCCGTACTCCGTCCGCGGCTCGATCATCGTTGGACCGATCGACTGTTCGCCCGTCGTCGCGAAAAGACTCCCGAGAGATGTGCCGCTGGCGAGGCGGCCAGTAAGTTTCGCGGCGCCGAGTATGGTGGTGGCCGCGGGAATGTCGGCGTTTGGATCGCTGACCAGCCCCGAGAGTTGCGGCGCACGCCCAATCCTTCGTGAGTAAAACAGTCGCGACGCGTCGCCGTTGAAGTTGAAGATTCCAGTCCCCTCGAGAAAGAATGGGCGCTGCTCCGGCAGGAACGTCTCGAATGCAGTGAGATTCAGCTGTGCCGGGTCAGCCTCCACCTGGCCGAAATCGGGGTTCACCGTCGCGTCCAAAGTGAGATTGGACGTTACGCCGTATTTCAGATCACCACCTATGGTCTGTTTCTGCGCGCGTCCGAATCCTGAGGTCTCGGGACTGCTCACGTTTTTCGCGACCGCGTACGGCGCCACTTCCAGGCGATGCGACGATCCCAGCCCACGAAGACCGGAGAGCTCGCCGAACTGTGACGCGATCCCGCTCTTGGAGCGGCGGTAGAGCGGCCAACTGTCACGTTCGCCTGTGCGGACGATGTCGCGCATCACCATGAATCCGAATGTGTCTTCCGCTTCTCTCGGATAACGGATCTGGCTGAGGGGGATCTGGAATTCCGCGGTCCATCCGAGCGGGTCAATTCGCGTGGCGACGTCCCAGACCGCGTCCCACGTCGCGTCTTCCTGCGAGTCGTTGTACGTGTAATAGTCGCGCTTCACGCCGGCTGGATTGACGGCGAACTCGTATCCGGTTCGACGATCGTGGTAGGAGTCGATCATGATCTTGATCTGTTCGCTCGCCGTCTTCACATCCCGGCGCGAGAGGAGAGAAACAATGCTGTCGGGATGCGGGTCGAACATCCGAGCGAAGATGTAGAGACTGCCCGCATCGTACGCGACTTTGACTTCGGTCTGGAAAGTTGGATCGCCGTCTTCCTTGGGATCGAATTCCCTGAACCCGGTTATGGCGGTCGCGCTCTTCCATATTGGATCGTCGTCGCGACCATCGATTATTGGCGGCCGTTGGGCGAACACGGCCCTTGCGCGACCGAGGACCGCGCTCGCAGCGCCATTGGCTGCATGATCAACGAGCACATCCTGGGCGTGCGCTCCGCCTGCAACGGCAAACAGCGCGAATGCTAGTTTTCTAGCACTTGGGGGCGTGATTATACGATTCAGAAATCTCATTGAGCCTCCGCTTAGCGCCGGTTAGCCGGCGGTCGTTTCGCTGTTACGGGTGGAACCGCCGCAGCCGTCAACGATCACCGGCAGCTGCGGCGAGCACGTTCGCCCGGTCACTCTCCGACGGGACGGCCATCGCGGCCTTTACGAACGCGTCCTTCAGATCACGCGTCGTAAGCAGTTTTTGCGTTGCGACGGAGATGAGCACGTTTGCCCGATCGCCGCTCGAGGCAAGAGTAGAAGCTCTGTCAATGACTGCCAGCGTCGCAGCAGTCGCACCTGGCAGAATCACTCGCTCCGAAATCAGGCTAATAAGGACATTCGCGACGTCACCGCTCGACCCCATCGCCTTCGTGGCGTCGACTACGAGCAAGGCGATTTCGGGGTCGCCGTGACCGTATGGCATCGCTGAGATGAGTACGTTCTCCATGTCGCCGCTCGATGGCACCGTCGCCACGGCTTTGAAGTACGCTCGTCGCAGCGCTTCCCTCGGCGTCGCCAGATATTCCGCGGCGGTCGTCGTCAGGAAGTTCGCTTTGTCGCCGCTCGAGGGCAGATCTTCGGCCGCCTTCGCGAGCATTACCAGCAGCTCAGGGTCGGCATTGGGCGCGAGTATCTGCAGCGTGCTCGCTCTATCTCCACTCGACGTAATACGAGGCAGTGCCGCAGCCAGTGCACGGAGCGCTGCGGGATCGTGCATCGCGCTCTGCGGCAGCTCTCTAATGATGGAGCTCAGCTCTCCAGAGCTGGACGCCAGATCAGCGGGTGCCTGAATGGCAACTCTTTCAGCGTCGGCTGCGGACAGCGGCACGCCTTTGAGCAACGCCCGATAGTGAGCTGCACGCGCGCCAACGCTATGAATCTCGCTGATAGTCCTGAGCACCGCCGGGACGCCTCCCTGAGCACGAAGTCGCGCAACCCTCTCAGGCACGTCGATCGCGGCCTCGCGAAGAACTTCTGGCAGGAACCCCGACAACCAGCGCTGCATCGCATCATCGAACGGAATCACGCGGCCGTCGAGCGTTGCCGTGTAAGAGAGTGATCCGTCGCCAGCCGGCACCACAGAAACGGAGCGATCCATTGCGGGGGTGCGCTCGCGAAATCTCGCAAACCCGCCGGGCGATAGTTGAGCGATGTGCGTTTCGTCTGGAGAGAATTTCGCCGCCCCGAGCACGGCCGCCTCGGCGCAGCGGTCGCCTGTCGCCGACATGTACTGAATGATCTGGCTCGAGCCATTTTCGGTCACGTTGATGTGCGTGCCGTTGTGGCCCGCAGTGAATGACCCGTCGCAAGTCCACGCCTGGCCAGAGGACTGTTTGGACCCGGGCTTCGACGAAGGAGTGACCGCGCCAGTAGCCGCGGCCGCTGGTAACGCAGGGAGCTGGGACGACGACGACGCCGAGGCCGTCGCATTCGGATCGATGAGAGAAACCTTGGGCGCGCTCGGATCGATGAGCGAAACCTTGAAGGACTTCGGAAAGTCGTCTGGCGTAGCCCTCGGCTCCTGAAACGGTCGCCACGCCGCAAGCGGGAGCGTCAGCAGTGCGACGACCGCAGCGGTCATGATCGCGCCGCGATGGTTCAATGTGTGTCGATCGAGCTTGGGGTCGAGAATCGCCAGCATTCGACCCTCAAACTCCGAGCGCCGCGCCATCGCCAGAGCAGCGAACGCTGGCGCCGCGTGGTCGTGCCGTCGCGTCCCAATGGAGCGCACCATCTCCAACAGCTCGCCCGCATAGAGCGACGGCGCCGTTCCATCGCGCAACACATAGTCGTCGCACGCGTGCTCGCGCTCGACGCGCATCTGGTGCGCGGCGATCCACACGAGCGGATCGAACCAGAACAGAGCGATCGCGATTTGCGCAATGAGCTGAGTTAGCGCATCGAAGCGTTTGACGTGAGCCATCTCGTGGACCAGCACGAAACGACGACGCTCTTCGGGCCAGGCGTCCGCATCATCTGGCAGGAGAACCGCTGGATAGAGCACGCCCCATGTCACCGGCACTGCGAGCCGGCTTCCGCGCAGAAGTGTGAGCGGACGCGTCACGCCGAGACGATTCGCGAGCCGTTGGGTGAGCGAGAGCCAAACTCCGTCCTCAACTCGGTAACCTTCACGCGCGAGCTGACCAACCCTCCAGGTACCCGCGGCGAGACGCAGAAGAACGGCGATGGCGCCGAGGAACCAGGCGAGAGCGAAGATCTGGATTTTGGAGAGGCGTGCTGACGCGGTCATGGACGCGCCGCCGCCGACATCAGCTGCCTGAGCGCTCGGAGTCTCGGTCGCGGCGCCCGAATTGACCGGGGGCGTCGTGACCGACGGTTTCGCTGCGCTTGCCGTGTGCGCTGTGTTCGTATTCGATAGAATCGAGGCCGCGCCAGGCGTGACTTTGAACGTCGTTGCCGGCGCGTCGGGATGCATCCAGTTTGCCGCGGGTAGAATTGGCAACGTCCAGCCTGGAAGCAGGAACACGAGGACTGGGATGGCGATGTGGCCGACCACCGCTGCCGTCCAAACAGCGTGGCGCGAAGCAGCCGAACGGTTGCGAAGCGCGTATGCGGCAATCGCGGCGATCGCTATGAGCACCCCGCCCTTGAGCGCCGTATCCAGAAGAATCGGGAGAGCTCCCTGAAGAAGAAACGCGCGCGCTACGAAAGAGGAAAACATCTCAGCGTCCCTCCTTTTTTGCGTTATCGACGAGGCGTGAGACGCGCTCGAGCTCCGCGTCGCTGAGCTTCGGCCCTCTTAGCTCGAGGAGTGCCGCGACCGCGTCCTCCGCGGAATTGTCGAAGAAAGTCCTGAGCACGTGCGTCAGCGCGGAGCGACGCGCCGCATCGCGCCGTACGGTTGGACGGTAGACGTAAGCCCGCCCATCCTCTTCGTGAACGACGCGGCCTTTTTGCTCCAGAGTCCTGAGGGTCGCGCGCACGGCGGAATATCCCGGCGGATTCGGGATCCCATCCATCACCTCGCCCACCGACGCTTTTCCCCGCTGGAAGAGCAGATTCATGATCTGTCGTTCTCGGCGACTGAGACCTTCGAGCTCGCTCTCGTGAGTCATCTACAAAACCCTCTGGGATCGGCGGAAACGTTGACGAACTGCTGCAAATCTAGCACATGCTGGAAAATTAGCAATAGCTTTGAATCGAAGCCTTAAATCTCGCGTCCGGAGCCTTTCAATTTTGGATTTTTTTAGTCAGGAAGAGCGAGCCTCAGTCGTGCGGCTTCTGGTCGCTCGTTCCGTCCTTTGTGGACGATGACCCGGCCAGGGCGGCCGCGCGCTCGCGCTCCTTCCGTTCGCGGATGCTGCGGACAGCTTTCATGAAGTCCGCTTCGTTGATCGCCTGTCTAGCGTGCCACACGATGTCGCTGTTCATGGCCGCGTATGAACGATCGCGTTGGATCGTGGTTGGATTACCCTGGATATTGAGGGGCAGCATTGCCAGCAGCGCCGTCGGAATCGATACTGGTCCGAGGCGGATCGCACGCCTGTCGATTCCCCACTTATAGCCACCCTTGTCCATCGTCCAGTCGGTGGGGTCGCGTTTCCCCGCCGCGGCAGCGACAGAATCGTTGTACGGAGCGATCGCATCAGCGATCAGGCTATCGATTGTCTCCTTCACGGTTTTCGGCGTGCTAACTATTGGGCCAGGTGGCTCCCACACGCGTGGATCGGAGTACTGGGGACGGACGCCGCGAGTTGGTCCGCCGGTTCCAACGAGGGGACCAGTGCCCTCCTCCTCCACTTTCTTCACCGGACCCATCGGAACGGATATCTGAGTCGGAACCGTTGTCGGCGGTACGATGTGAATTTCTCGCGGCGTCAGCGGTCTTCCATCGCCACCGTTTCGCCCTGCCACCGGCTTTTTTGCACCGCCATTTGCGATGCTCACGAAGCCAACGTGCTGCTCGACCTCAGGGCGCCGACTTTTTTGGGAAGAAAAATCGCCGTTCAAAATGAGCATTTGCATGAGCGCGATCGCCACGACCAGGTGGACGCCAACGGACAAGAGAAAAGGCGTCGAAAGCCTCTTCTCCGCTCCATCGGCCTTTCGTGCGACGCGCCTGAAAATCATCAGGCCCGCGCCATCCCCGCACCTGCTTGCTGACGCGCCCCGGCTCGGCTGCTATCGCCGGACTGCGCGATGAGCTTCTTGAGCACCCTGCCCGCGCGCGTCGCCGCTTCACGGAGCCGCTCGGGGGAAGTGATGAAGGAAACGCGGAAAAATCCTTCGCCACCCGGTCCGAACAAGGAGCCCGGAAGAACAACGACTCCTTCGTCCTGGAGCAGCCGCTCCCCAAACAATCCGCTGGGAATGTTTTTCGGCAGAGGACACCACAGGTACATCGTCGCCTTGGGTCGAACGCACGGGAACCCGGCTTCCGAAAAGGCATCGACCGCCGCATCGCGGCGTCGCGTAAACTCCGCGACGTTCTTTGGAATCCAGTCGACGCAATCGTCCAGTGCGGTCGCAGCGGCTGCCTGAATTCCCATGAAGGTCCCCGTGTCGATGAACGATTTCACTTTCGCAACCGCGCCCACGAACTCCGCCTTGCCGCACGCCCACCCGCACCGCCACCCAGTCATGTTGTAGGTCTTCGACATCGAGTGGAACTCGATCGCGACGTCGCGTGCGCCAGGAATCTCGAAGATGCTTGGCGGTACGTAGCCGTCGTAGGCAAGCTCGGAATAGGCGTTGTCATACACCAGCAGGATATCGAGTTCCTTGCAGCGGCGGACGATCTCCTCGAGGTATTCAACCGGAGCGATCGCCGAGGTCGGATTATTGGGATAATTGAGGTAGAGCACTTTCGTTTTCTTCAGGACGTCCGCCGGAATCTTGTCGAGGTCGACGAGGAATCCGTTCTCGGGCCTCAGCGGGTACTTGTAAGGAATTCCTTCCGCCAGGAGCGTCCCGCCCAGGTACGCGTTGTATCCGGGCTCGGGCACAATCGAATAGTCACCCTTGTTCAGGTACGCGAACGCCAGATGAGAAATCCCTTCCTTTGATCCAATGAGAGGGACGATCTCCTTGATAGGATGGAAATCCTGTCCAAACCGCCGCTTCATGAAGCGCGCAACCGCCTCGCGATATTCCAGGAGTCCGAGTGCGAATCCGTAGCGACTCATAGTCGGAATACGCACCGCCTCAGAGATTCGCTCTATCACCGCCGGTGGCGGCGAAAGATCGGCGTCACCCGCGCCAAGGTCGATGACGTCCATACCTCGAGCGATGAGCTCGCGCTTCTGTTCGGGGATTTTTGCGAGGGGATATTCGGGTAGGCTAAGCAGGCGATCTGTGTAGGGGGGCACTATCGGCTCTCTTGAACGGGGTTGCTCACGCGACTCACTCCGGGAATCTCGATCTCGACGACGTCCCCGGGAGTGAGGGGTCCCACTCCAGCAGGTGTGCCTGTCGCGACGAGGTCGCCCGGCTCCAGTGTCATTATGCGCGAGATATAGGCGAGCAGGGACGGGATCGAGAAGACCATCTCGCTGCTTTTTCCCCGTTGCCGCTCGACGCCGTTCACTCTCGTGACGACGCTCAGACTGTCGAGGTCCGGAAGCTTCGACGACTCCTCTCCCAGAGGACAAAAGGTATCAAATCCCTTCGCTCTCGTCCATTGTCCATCGGTCTTTTGCAGATCGCGCGCTGTCACGTCATTCACCGCAATTATGCCTCTGATTCCCGATGCCGCATCCTTTTCAGACACCCAGGCGAGGGTCTTCCCTACCACGACTCCGATCTCGCCCTCATGTTCGACTTTGGAGGAGGCGGACGGAAGCCTGACCGCCTCGCCGTTCCAGACGACGCTCGATGGCGGCTTGAGAAAGAGCAGCGGCTCCTTCGGCACCTCGTTGCCGAGCTCCTTCGCGTGGTCGCGGTAATTGCGACCGACGCAGACGATCTTTCCGGGACGATATTTTCTGGTGGGCATCTCAGTTGGTCACGAATAGAAGTCCTGAAGTTGCTTGACGATCGTTTTCCACGGCCCGAACACTCGCCGCGCCGGAGGCAGGTCTCGGAGAAGCGACCTGCCGTAGCCTTTGTTGACAGCGCGCGGATCCACAAGGACGATAACACCGCGGTCGGTAGCTGTGCGGATCAGTCTGCCGAAACCTTGCTTCAGCCTGAGCGCGGCATGCGGCACCATATAGTCTGCGAACGGGTCTCCTCCACGTTCAACGATCGCCTCGCAGTGCGCAGCGGTCACCGGCTCGGTTGGAACCCGAAACGGAAGCCGCGCAATAAGAAGCCCCCGGAGAGCTCGGCCGGGGACGTCCACGCCTTCCCAGAAGGACGCCGTACCCAGCAACACTGCGCGTCCTGAGTCCCGGAAATTCTTCAGGAGATTGTCCCGGCTGTCTTCGCCGTGAACGTAAAGCGCGCGCGATCTGCCGATTCCACGCGCCCTAAGCTCCGCAGCGACAGCCCGCACATCCTTATGACTCGTGAACAAACCGAAGACGCCACCATCGGCCGCGTCTGTCAGATCGAGGATGCTCCGCACAACCGCTTGCAAGTGGCCAGGCGAATCGACGTTGGGCGGCGGCACGTCCGTCGGAACCATGAACAGCGCGTGAGTCGAGTACTCGAACGGAGACGGGAAAATCTCCGTCAACACGTTCTCCATCGAGTCGACACCCAGACGGCGAGAAAGGAAATCAAACCGCGCATCGCTCGTGAGCGTCGCGCTCGTCAGAATGGAGGTATCGACTCTGTTGAATAGATCCTCGCGAAGAATCGGCGCGAGGTCGAGCGGAACCGACATCACGGCTACGTTGCCTTCCCTTCCCCGCAACTCGATCCATCTCACCATCGGTTCACCCGCCGGCGGACGCAGCGTACCCTCGAGGGCGAGCGCAGTCGCCTCGAGACGTCTGCCCACGGCCGCCATCTCGGAGATGAGTGGCAGGACCGTATCGTCTGCCTTTTTCGCGGTCTCCATTCTGGTGCGTACCATTTCCAGACCTGACTTGAGCATCGCGATCTCCCGGAGCAGATCGGTCAATGCCACGTTCAGTCCGGCCTTCCATATGGGGTCGCGCGCAAATTCGCCGGTGAGGCGACGTACGGATTCGCCGTGCATTTGCATGTAGGCATGCAACAAATCAAAAAGAAGAGCGGATTTCTGCCGCGCCGCCTCAACGGTTGGAACGAGACTCTTGCGCACGATCTCGAGACTCGCGGCGTTCAAGAGATCCGGAGCGGCAACGAGCCGGGCCTCCAGGGACGGAAGCAAGCCACGTCCCCGCGCTGCCCCAATTCTTATCAAACGTCCAAATAGTTGCTCCAGCCCGCGCTTGCTCGCAGCGCTGCCAAGGTGCGCCGCAGCTGCATCCTCAATGTGGTGCGCCTCGTCCACGACGAGTCGCGAGTACGCCGGGATGACCGCGGCGTCCTCCCAGTTCTGCTGCACCCGACGGACTGCAACGTCAGACATCAGGAGGTGGTGATTCACCACGACTACATCGGCTTGGGCAGCGGCGCGCCGAGCCTGGAAGAGAAAGCATTTTCCATAGTGCGGACACGCCGACTTGCGGCAAAGATCGGGCTCCGCCGCGATCTCGTCCCACACCTCAGGCCGAGGCGGCGACGGAAGATCTGCCAGCGATCCGTCTGGCGTACGCTCTGCCCACTCGGCGATCGTGTCGAGCTCTGCGCGAGCGTCCTCGCCAAGGAGAGAGGAAGCGAGAAGCTTGCTCTGCGCCAGGCGGAGGAGACACAGATAGTTTCGCCATCCCTTGAGCAGCGCGAAACGAACCTGCTGTTCGCCGTCGAACGCGCTGGCTAGAAAGGGCAGGTCCTTTCGTACGAGCTGTTCCTGCAGATTGATCGTGTTGGTAGACACGACGGTGCGCTGCCCGTTTGCCGCCGCCCATCTGAGTGCGGGGACGAGATAGGCGAGCGATTTGCCAACTCCGGTGCCGGCCTCGAGCAGACCAACGCCACCATCGTTGTACAAATCGGCAACGACGCCAGCCATCTCTCGCTGGCTCTCACGGTTCTCATATTGAGCAAGGGCTTTCGCGATCGCTCCGGACGGGCCCAGATCGTGTTCGACGGCCTCGCGGTCGAGAGGCTTGAGCTCGCGGTCGCTCGTCGACTCTTCCGAGGACTGAGTGGAAGCGTACGCCGTGGCAACATCCCAGTCCGGCCGCGCGATCACGCTTCGCCCCTATGAGCGATTTTGTAGGCAAGATTGCGCGGTGCGCCCAACGCCGTGACGAGATGGTCCATTACTTCGCGTGGGTCGCCGCCGGACGCGCGCACGTCTTTAGCTGCCTCGGTCAGCTCCCGCTCCGTGACTTCTCGTTTTTCTGCTCCTGCCAGCAGAAGCACTACCTCTCCCTTTGGTTCCGAAGCCCCGCACGCAGCCGCAAGCTCGGCGACGCTTCCGCGCTTGAACTCCTCGAAGCGTTTGGTCAGCTCACGCGCGACAACCGCTTGTCTGTCTCCGGCGCCAGCCGCGGCCAGATCGTCGAGGGTCGAAGCGACTCTATTAGCAGCCTCGAAGATCGCCACGGTAGATCGCGAGGCTGCGATTTCAGCGAGTCTTTCGTTCCGATCCCGACCCTTTCGCGGCAGAAATCCAAAGAACGTGAATCTGTCGAGCGCCATGCCGGATGCGACGAGCGCCGCCATTACCGACGACGCTCCCGGCACGGGAACTACCGGGACGCCGGCCTCGAGCGCTGATGTAACGAGCCTCGAACCGGGATCCGAGATGAGCGGAGTACCTGCGTCGGAGATGAGGGCAATAGAATCTCCCGCGCAAAGCCTTGCGACCAGCCTGGGCGCCTCGCGCGCCTCGTTGTGCTCGTGGTACGAGGAGACGGGCGTCGTGACTTTGTAGTGGTCGAGAAGGCGTCGCGAGTGACGGGTGTCTTCTGCGATTACGAGCGCGACAGATGAAAGTATTTCCACCGCGCGATAAGTCATGTCTCCCAGATTCCCGATGGGAGTGCTCACGAGGTAGAGAGTTCCCACGCGCGGGGAGCTCACAGCTCGCCCGGAAGTGAACGCGCGCTACGCGGCGTGCTGCTTGAATTTCTCCGCGAGAGCTGGCTTGCCGACGAACCCGATCACCTGATCGACCAGCTTGCCGTCCTTGAAGAACAGGATGGCCGGAATCGACCGCACGTTGAACTTCGTCGACGTCTTGATGTTGGTGTCGACGTCTACTTTGGCGACTTTGGCTTTGCCCTGATACTCGATCGCGAGCTGATCGAGCACCGGCGCCACCATTCGGCACGGGGCGCACCATGTCGCCCAAAAATCGACCACCGCGAGGCCCTTGTGCTGCTCGATCTGCAGCTCGAAATCGGAATCGGTTACTTCCAGCGCGTTCGACATTGTGTAATCTCCAAGCCACGGATGACCCGCGGAACTTCGTCGGTTAA
>JBOHTB010000091.1:0-71051 GCA_050733435.1 Gemmatimonadaceae bacterium
ACGTGTGTCCACGCCCTGCTCGCGCGCACGACTCGCGATCATGCGACCAAGCGCGTTTTCGGGCAGACACGACACCCAACGCGCTGCGACACCAAGGCGCGACGCAGCGACCGCGACGTTTAGCTCACCACCACCAACATGGACATCGAACGTGCGTGCCTGCTCCAATCGCTGAAAATTGGGAGGGGTGAGACGCACCATCGCTTCGCCGAAGGTGACGAGGTCCATGCGCAATCTTACGCTGGCGGCTGCGCGCTCACCAGATTTGCCGTCGCGTTTGCGTTCTATCGCCCGCGACCTCTCGCGAATAACATCTTACGGATCATGCCTTTCCCCGGGCTGGATCTCACCGATCGCACCGCCGTCGTAATCGGCGCTACCTCCGGTTTGGGCAAAGCCATCGCAGTCGCCCTTGCCGAAGCCGGCGCCGATGTAATTCCAACCGGACGACGCGTGGAGCTCGCCAGGGAAGTATCTCGAGAGATCGAGTCACGGGGCCGCCGCTCACTCGCCGTCGCAACCGATGTCACCGACGAGAATTCCATTCGGTCACTCGCGGACGCCACGATCGACAAATTCGGCAAAGTCGATGTCCTCGTTAACGCCGCGGGCCGCACGGTTCGTCGTCCAACCTTAGAAGTGTCGGACGCGGAGTGGAACGAAATACTCGACACCAATCTCACCGGAACGCTACGCGCGTGCCGCATTTTCGGCCGTCACATGATCGAACGGCGTTACGGTCGAATCATCAACATCGGATCACTCACCTCGGTCGTAGCTCTCTATGAAGTTGCCGCGTACGGAGCCAGCAAGGCCGGGGTGGCCGCACTGACCAAATCATTAGCGGTGGAATGGGCGCCGTTCGGTGTTTGCGTCAACGCAATCCTTCCCGGAGTTTTCAGAACAGCACTCAACGAAGGCTTGCTCGATGGAACTGAACGCGGCCGAGAGCTTCTGACGCGAACACCAATGGAGAAGTTCGGTCAACCTGAAGACGTCGCCGGTGCGGCGATTTTCCTCGCGTCCGAATCCGCGCGATTCGTCACCGGGCATTTGCTAGCGGTCGACGGCGGGTTTCTCGCCAGCGGTGTGAATCAGTAGCCGCCCCCCACAGGCGACTACCCGCTCTGGGCCGTCGTCGACGTTCGCGCGGTGGTGATGAGCGCCACCGCGCAAATCACGATTGCCGCCGCCACCGCCGTCCGCGCCGAGAGTCTCTCGCCGGCGATCGCCCAACCGAGGAGAACGGCTACAATCGGATTCACATAGGCGTAGGTGCCGAGTCGAGCGGGTGAGACTTTGTCCAGCAGCCAGATGTACGACGTAAAGCCAATCAGCGACCCGAAGGTTATAAGGTAGATGAGACCGATCGCCGACGCTCGAGACACGCCGTGCCGATTGAAGTGCGAAAATTCTCCAGCCAGTGCGGCGACGATCATCAGAAGCGCCCCGCCGCCCAGCATCTCCATGCCCGTGGTTAGAATCCCCGATTCCGGCAGACTTGCGTCGCGCGACCAGAACGAACCGATCGCCCAGGACAGGGATCCAAGAATCAGCACGAGCGCTCCGATCGGCCGAACGTCGCCTTGTCCGCCCACATTGCCGGGTCCGACGAGCACGATGATTCCCACGAATCCAAGAGCCAGGCCCACCAGAATCGCCGGCGTGGGCCGTTTCCTCGGCGGCCTCAGCCACTCGATGATGACCAGCCAGAAGGGAAGTATCGACACCAGCAGCGCAGTCATACCCGAAGGCACAAACTGCTCGGCCCAGATCACGGCGCCGTTCCCGCCGAGAAGGAGGAAACCTCCCGCGATGATTGCGTTGCGCCAATGCGGTTTCGTCGGGCGTCCGGCGCCGCGATTTCGCGCCCAGATGTAAAGCAGCGCGCCAGAGATCAGAAACCGCGTGCCTCCCATCAGAAAGGGCGGAATCGTCTCGACCGCATAGCGGATGGCGAGGTACGTCGATCCCCAGATGATGTAGATCGAGGCGAACGCGGCGACTATCTGCGCGCGTGATGCGTTTTGGGGGCTCAATCCAGACCGGGAAGGGAAGCCGGAGAATCTAGTCGAATGACTTGTCGCGGCGCTCGCGCTTCTTGTGCGATTGCCTCTTCTTCGATTCGAGACGCGCCTCTTTGGACGCCTTGGTCGGTCGGGTCGGTCTACGCTTCTTTGGTACCGTCAGCGCACGCCGCAAAGTCTCCACCATCCTCTCCTCGGCGAGATCGCGATTTCTGCTCTGGCTCCGCATGTCACTGGCGACGATGCGAATGCTTCCGTCGGTAGTGAGCCGCGATGCAAGGCGATCTAGCAGGCGCGCGCGCTGCTCTTCGGTGACAGCTCTCGACGTTTTCGCGTTCCAGAAGATCTCGACGCGTGAAGAAGTCTTGTTGACGTGCTGACCGCCGGCGCCGGAAGATCGCGACACACGGACATCGAGCTCGCTCCGCGGAATCGAAACGGAGTCGTTGATTCGAAGGACGTTTTCCGCGGCGACTGGCGCTGTGCCGCTCATCAGCGCCAGCGAAACAGCTTGAGCGCAGCGAAAAACGTGACGACGCCCCAGACTATTATCACCAGCATTTGCGGAGTGACCGCGGCGAATGACGCGCCCTCGAGCATATTGGCGCGTAATGCGTCGTTCACCGCTGTGAGCGGAAGAATCTTGATGAATGGCTGCACGGCGCGCGGAAAGTTCGCCGACGAGAAGAATACGCCGGAAAAAATCCACATCGGCAGCATTATGAAGTTCATGATGCCCGACACCGCTTCGGTGGTGCGCGCGCGAGATGCCGTAAGCAGGCCGAGTCCGCCGAATGAGAGTGCGCCGAGAAGACAAATCAGGCCCAGAGTGACGAACGAGCCGCGTAGCGGAACCCCAAAGGCGAAGTGTCCGAATCCTAGAAGCGTCGCAACTTCGAGCACGAGAAAAACCAGTCGCGAGCAGAGAAACGACAGGAGATACTGTGCTCTCGACATCGGTGTGGCCATGAGTCGCTTGAGCAGCTTCTTGCTGCGCGCCGTCACGATTGCGAACCCCAGGCCCCAGATGCTGCTTCCCATGAGATTCATGCCGAGCAATCCGGGAATCAGGAAATCGATATAGCGCGATCCGGCCTCGGTGACGTAGGTGTTGGTGACCGGAACTGGATCGACCCTGCCCGCTCCGATTTGCACCGCTCGATCCGCGAGAATGCGAGCGTTGACGGCGTCGCTGCGGGTGCGGTCGTACCTGTACTGCACGCTGTCTTTCGCAGAACCGGGAATTACTAGCAGCGCCACTTTCCCTGTGCGCAGTGCGCGCGCTCCCGCGCTGTCGTCGTAGGTCTGTACGACGATCGCAGAGTCCTTCTTCAGCCAGCCGGTAATTTGTGCCGCCGCCTCACCCGGTTTGCTGATGACTCCTACCTGAACTTTGTCAGGTCCTCTCTGCCTGAACGCGATCCCCAAACCAGCTGCCAGCAGAATCGGGAATATGAATGTCCAGAACACTGCTTCGGGCTCGCGAACGAATTCGCGGAATCGCACGAGCGTGAGCTGAACCATCGAATGATTCTTGAACCCGCGCCGGATGAGTGGCCTGCGCTCCCGCGACATCTGCTTTTCGCTCAGCGGAAACGGAATCCGTCTGCCGCGTCCCGGCTCCGGAGCACGTGGCTTCGGATCACTCATCGCGCAACGTCCGCCCGGTGAGAGAAACGAAGACATCTTCCAGGGTCGCCGTAGTTTTGCGCGGTTCCGGAGGCGGAAGATGCGACACGTCGATCGACTCCATGAGCTCTTGCGGTGTGCCCTGGGCGATCACGTGCCCGTGATCGACGATGGCGACACGATCGCAGAGTCGTTCGGCTTCTTCCATGTAGTGCGTAGTGAGGACGATAGTCTTGCCCTCAGCCTGGAATTTTTCGATCAAGTCCCAGAATTGCCGCCGCGACTGCGGATCGAGCCCGGTTGTGGGCTCGTCGAGAAAAAGGAGCTGCGGATTGCCAACGAGTGCACAGGCTACGGCGAGCCGCTGCTTCTGTCCGCCCGACAATCCGCCAACGCGAGACGAGCGCTTCTCGCCAAGCTCGACCTTGTCGATCACATCGCCAATGTCGCGGGCGCCGCGGTAGAAGCTTTGAAAGAGCGTGAGTGTTTCCTCTACAGTGAGCTTTTCCGAGAGCTGGGTTTCCTGGAGCTGGATGCCCAGCAGCTCGCGCAGATCCCGCGCGTCGGTCTCCCAGTGCCGGCCGAGGACTTCGACGGTGCCCGAGTCAGCCGCGAGAAGTCCTTCGCAGATCTCGATCGTGGTCGTCTTTCCCGCGCCGTTCGGCCCGAGGAGCCCGAAGCACTCGCCCGCGCGGACCTCGAGGTCCAGACCGTCTACGGCAACAACGTCCTTGTACGCTTTGCGAAGTCCCTGAACGCGTAGCGCGGAAGTTGACGTGTCGGAGTTTGCGGCCATAGAAGCGCTTCGGGGGTATGCAAGAGGGAAATGGGCGGCTGAACGCTGAAACTCGCCATAACCCGGTGTCGTAAAATGACGTAGCGTTAGCGAGCCGCGAGACACCCTACCGCCAACGCTGTTTCAATCCAGAGGAGAAAGTATGCGGTTCAAGGCCGTGTGGGTACTAAGCACTGCTTTTATTTTCGCCTGTGCTTCGCTTGGCCGAGCTCAGGTCACGAATTCGATGTCTGGTCCCTCGCGCTTTTCGTTCGGAGTCGATGGAGTGCTGTCGCAGCCGAAATCTGAATTCGCCAACAACGTCGGCAACGGCTTCGGTCTGAACGTGAACGGCCAGTACAACCTAGACTACAAGGGCTATCTGAGCATTCGCGCTGACGGCGGCGGTCTGGAATACGGGAGAGAGCACAAGGACGCGTCGTTTTTCGGCATTACGGGGAGAGTGGCGCTCAACCTCGAGACCACGAACAGCATCTTCTGGGGCTCGATTGGTCCGCAGATCATGATTCCCGACGGAGGGATTCGGCCTTACGCGAACGCGGCGGTTGCCGTCACCGATTTTTCGACGAGCTCGTCGCTGAGTGATTCGTTCGGCCAGGAGTTGGCGTCACAGCAAAACCAGAACGACTTCTCGCACGCCTGGATATTCGGCGGCGGATTTCAGATTCCAGTCGGATCCACCGGAGGCATCGACCTTGGGGCGCGCTATTACTACGGCGGCCGAGCGACCTATCTCACGAGGGGCGACATAACCGACAACCCCGACGGCTCGATCACGATAAATCCCCGGAACAGCAAGACCGACATGGTTCTCTGGCAAATCGGCTTCTCACTCGCAATCCCCAGATCAACGAGTCATTAGACAATGTTTCAGCTCTTCGCCGTCATCATGCTGACCCAGTCCGTCACCCTCCAAATCGGGAATGTGAAACAGGACTCGGTGGCCCGCGCCAAAAGTGACTCGATCGCGATCCGGCGTGAGGAGACGCGCGACTCGATGCGTGTCAGAAACCACGCGCGTGACTCGGTACGAAAAGCAATTCGGTTAGCGCGCCGTCCTCCCGTAACGCCCGCGATCATCGCTTCTGCTTTCAAGGATCCGGCTGCGCGCGATCTTCTTCTCCGCGCCCGGGCGGCACGCCTCACCCAGGATTCGACTCTCACGGGCTACGTTGCCAATTCTTACGAGCGGATGTCGGTCGGAATGGGATTCAAGCGCATCGGCCGCGATCGACTCCTCATGCGACAGGAGCGGGCGACGCACATCGTTTGGCAGCGTGGCAAAGGCGCGATCATCGACGTGAAAGGACAGCGCAGCGCCTTCCCAATGATCGACGGCATGGCGGACGGCGACATGGACATGGGCGACCTCGCGGACATTCCGTACGCGCCGGGCCGCGAAACTCTCTGGATCGGATCCGGGCTCGCCAAAGCCGACGTCAGCGAAGACGAGATCATCCATCCGCTCGCCAGCGGCGCGGAAGCCTACTACACCTATGAGTCCGGCGATTCAGTCACCTTCCAGCTTCCGGGTGGACAACGGCTCCAGCTGCGCGAGCTGCGCATCCGCCCGCGCGAGCCAAAATGGAACGTCGCCGTCGGCTCTCTCTGGTTCGATGCTTCGACCGCGCATCTCGTGCGCGCTGTCTACAGGATGGCGCAGGAGATGGACATCATGGCCGTCGCCAAGGAAGCGAGCAAAGACGAGAACGATCCCGATGACGATATCCCGCGCTGGCTCAAGCCGATGATCACACCCATGAAGGCAAACGTCAGCGCGATCACCGTGGAATACGGGCTTCATGAGGGACGCTTCTGGCTTCCGCGCGCTCAGACAGTCGAGGGCGACGCGCAGGTGAGCTTCATGCACATCCCCTTCAAGCTCGAGGAGCGCTACACCTACGACGATGTGAATGGAACCACGCCCATGCCCGACGTCGCTTTCGCGGCGATAGACACGGCGACCGATTCAGTCTCTCGCGCCGCGCGCAGGGAAGAGCGCCGCGACGAATGCAAAGAGGGAGGCGAGCGCCTAAGGTCGCAGAACCGTTCCGAAGAAGACCTGCGGATTCTCGTCAGGATTCCGTGCGACACTGTCGCTCTCGCGCGCTCGCCCGAGCTGCCGAAATCGATCTACGACGAAGGTGAGACTGTCTTCGGCAGCTCTGAGCGTGACGCGCTCGTCGCCGAGGCTCTTACACTTGGCGCGCAGCCTGGCTTCTCGCCGCAGAAGGTCGACGTCTCGTACGGCCTTCCCTATACGCGCTTCAATCGCATCGAAGGATTTTCTACGGCAATCGCGGCCGACCAGGTACTCGGCAACGGATATTCCGCGCACGCGGTTTTTCGACTCGGCGCCGCGGACCTCTCACCCAATGCCGAGCTCTCGCTCGATCGTACCGATGGGCGGCGAACTATCGGCGTCGGATTATATCGCCGCCTCGCGGCCTCGAATGACTGGGGCGATCCGCTCGGATTCAGCAGCTCGGTTTCGGCGCTCTTTTTCGGACGCGACGAAGGCTTTTACTATCGCACCTGGGGCGCGGAGCTCATCGGCGACAACGACTCGGGCCTTCTCAGTACGTGGCGTCTCTTCGGCGAACAGGAATTCGACGCGACGGTGCACACCGGGTTTTCGATCGCGCATCTGAACGGCAACAACGGTGGTCAGCCGAATATCGATGCTGTGAATGGCAACGTCGTCGGGCTGGGCGTTACGCACCATTCATCGGTCGGACTCGATCCGCATGGATTCCGCGCGCTCACCGACGTGAAGCTCGAGGGAGTGACGGGCACTTTCGATTACTCGCGTGGCTCGCTGCAGACCACCCTCTCGCACGGTCTGGGCAAATTACTCGACGGCGCGCTGACACTCGGAGCAGGTACCTCAGGTGGTCACGTGCCCGTTCAGAAGCAATTCTTCCTCGGCGGCGTCCAGACGGTGCGCGGGCAGAGGGCGGGCGCCGAGATTGGCGACTCGTTCTGGATGTCGAGCGCCGAGCTCGGGATCGGGAACACGGGATTCCGTCCGATCGTCTTCGGCGATCTCGGCTGGGCCGGGAGTCGTACCGACTTTGCGCATCCCGGCCGGCCGTTGAGCGGAGCCGGAGTGGGCGCATCGTTCATGGACGGGCTCATTCGAATCGACGTCGCGAAGGGCATTTACCCGGAGAAATCGGTTCGGACTAATCTCTACGTCGAGGCGAGGTTCTAGGCCCAGCTGCCAGCTTAAGCTTCCAGCAACCAGCCCGAAGCGACCAGCGACCAGCTGGAGACAAGGAGACTTGTCGGCGCGGCGCTCTGTGTGTTTGAACTTCTAGTTCCGCGTAGTCCAACGACTAGGATTCTTTCGCAGCTAGAGCGCGAACAAGAAAAGTCAAATGTGCCCGCAGCTGAGTGCTGGTCGCCTCACGCTGGCAGCAGGCAGCTTAAGCTGGCTGCTGGCGCTCACCGTCACCCACCGGGGATGAGTGCCTCGATCTCCCGCTTTCGCAAATTGAATTTTTGACCGTTGCCGACGATTCCCACTCGCAGCGCGCTGATCGTCAGCTCGGGGCCGCGCGTCACCTCGGCGGAATTGTTGAACCGAACGCCGCTGCCGTCGACGAACGTCATTCCGCCCTTGCCGATGACCGTGGCGATCTCGCGCTTGACGATGAGAGCCGTGTCCTCGTCGATCCCGAGCCCCATCAGCGCCGGAAATTCAGCTATCGCGACGAATAATCGGTAGAGACGTCTGCGCTGCGTGAAATGAGTGTCGATGATCGTGTGATAGCCGAGCAGGCCGAGACCAGGCCCGATGTACTGCTCGACCAGCTTGCCCTCTTCGTCCACCTCGTTGCCGGCGAGAGTCGTTTTGGTCAGCGCTGCGGCCCCGGCGCTGGTTCCGCAGATGATCGCGCCGTCAATGTACGCGTCACGGATTGCCTCCTCCAGCGGAGTTCCGCTGAAAATGGAAACGAGCTTCACCTGATCGCCACCGCCGAGGAAAATGCCGCGCGCTGATCGGGCCTGTCTGGCAATTTCAGGATCGCACGCCTGATCGCGGCTCTCGACGAGCGGAATCGAGACGTCCGCGGCTCCTGCTGCCTTGAGATCGGCGAGCCACATCCCACGCGCGACGGCCACCTGGCTCGACGCAGTCGTAAATCCGACGATTGGCGCACCGTGCTTTGCCCCCGCCAGCTCGACGAACGATGCTATCGGTGCCCCACCGGGAGTGGTGCCGCCGCCTATCAGAATCAGACTTCCCCGAGCGTCGCGTAGACGTCGCCTGGATGTGAGACCAGTCGTCGCGTCCGTCTCCGTGGCGCTAATCCGCGACTCCCGCGCGTTCATCCGGTCGCGATTCCGCATTGAGCGCGGGATCTGTCCCATTGCGCGATGTGAATGTGGGCTCATGCAGCTCGCGCAGCGTGAAGGCCGCCAACGCCGCGGCGACCTGCGCAGTCACCTGCGATTTGTCGTGCAGCCATCCCGCCTCGACGATGCTGTCGAAGTGTTCGATCATTATTCGCCGTCCGTCGACGGTCGCGCAGGTGCGAGCAACTTTCTTGTCCTTGGGGGTCACGTCAGCGTCAGTGGCAAAGATCGCGACCCTGCGCCCTGTGTCGCGCACTCGATCCTGGATCTCCCATTCCTTGGCGGGCACGATCACGGTTCCATCGGAGGGCACGGCGTCCGCAACCACCGACACCAGTCTTTGAGCTCGACGCGGCTGACGGAAACGCTCCGGCACGTCGCTCAATTTTGCGTCGGTGATGATCGCGATCCGTGAGTGCGAGTATGGCAGGCCTGCCTGAAGCAGGTACGAGGGGGACACATCGACAATCAGATCGGCCTCGCTGAATCCCAGGCGCACGAGCTCGTCGCGCGTTTCCTGACGGTAATGACCGCCGGAAATTCCGCACAGCACGTGCTGCAACAACGGTGATGCAGCCGGTGTTTGTGCGAGCGCCGCCAGCTCCGCGACCGCGTGATCGATGGATGTCAGGCTTCCCATGAAAGCGGTCTGGACGATCTCGAGAGCGAGAGCAGCGGACCTGAGCCCGACGGCATCGTGCAGGTGCTCGAAGATGATGGTATACTCGCCGACTGCATCGCCGCCGCGAGTTCTGCCATAACCCACATCATGTCCTATCATCCCCTGCAGCTCCAGCGCGACGTGCTCGACGATGTGCGCGAAATAGGTTCCGTGCTTGAGCCGAATGATGAATCCACCCGGCTCACCAATGCTGCACCGGTGATCCCGCAGGCCCGGCATGGTCTGCACGAGTGATTCGGTGAAGCCGGGCACGTCGGCGGAAGAGATGTTCTCGTAAGCGCCGATGTTCAGATCCATGCGCGTGATCGGAAGCTCTGACCAATAGTTCGCTCCGCGAGTCGCGTGGAGCGTCATGATTCGGATTTCTGTGTTTGGATTGGGCAGTCGCTCCGCCACTTTCAGCGAACCTCGCCCGAGTAGTGGCGTACGACGTCGAGACTGCGAGCGACGTCATCGGCAAGGATCACAACCAGATCGTTGTCCTTCATCTGCTGGATCGCGTGCGTGATGGCTTCCCGCTCGTCGAAAATCGTCTCGTACTGCTTCTCGCTCAGCCCGCCGGCGCGAAGTCCGTCGATGATTAGCTCGGCGACGTTTCCTTCCTCGCGTCCGCGGCGCTCTTCGTCTTCCTTGACGATGACGTAGTCGAGATCGGCCGCGATTCTGCCGACTGCGCGCAAATCCTCGTCGCGTCGATCGCCTGGCGCCGCAACCACTCCGATTCTCCTGTTCGCGTCGATGCTCTTGACGAAATCCATCAGCCCGCGGATCGCCGCGGCGTTGTGCGCGTAATCGACGAGCACGCGTCCCTTCGGCACACGCATGAGATTCAGTCGTCCTGGTGTGAGCGAAGGTGAAGGGAAGAACGAGAGTAATCCGGCGCGTATATCGTCGTAGCGCATGCCCTGGACATAGGCGGTCGCTATCGCGCCCAGAATGTTCTCCTGCTGGAATCGGGCGGCGCCGCCGAGCATCAGCGGCACCTCTCGTACCGGTGCGATCGGAATCCGAAGACGTCCGCGCCTGATCACGAAGGTGTCGTTCTCGATGCGCGCACCGATCCCGTTTCTCGTCAGGTGATTCTCGAACTCTTCGCTCTCGCCCTCGGCCCTCGTCGAGAAGAGGACGATGTCGCCTGGTGACCGATCCCGCATCGCGTACACGAGCGGATCATCGGCATTGAGCACCGCGTGTCCTTCTCGCTTGACTACGGCTGCGACGACACCCTTCAGGTCGGCGAGCTGTTCAATCGTGTTGATGCCGCGCAGCCCGAGATGGTCCGCACTGACGTTTAGAACGACGCCGACATCGACTTCATCGAATCCAAGTCCGGCGCGGAGCAAACCGCCGCGCGCGGTCTCGAGAACGGCAATGTCCACCGTCGGGTTCGAAAGGATGATGTTGGCCGAGAAGGGGCCGGTCATGTCGCCCTCGAGAACGAGCCTGTT
This sequence comes from Gemmatimonadaceae bacterium, assembly GCA_050733435.1. Classification (GTDB taxonomy): domain Bacteria; phylum Gemmatimonadota; class Gemmatimonadetes; order Gemmatimonadales; family Gemmatimonadaceae; genus UBA4720. The sequence goes on from JBOHTB010000091.1 coordinate 10,945, forward strand.
CTGGAGGTAGGTGCCGTCCGTCGTCGTGAATCCGACGACGTTCTCTCCGAGACGGAACAGGTGCGCGATGAGCCGGACGGTCGTCGTCTTTCCGTTGGTGCCGGTGACCGCGATCACCGGTATCGTCGACTTCGCGCCTGGCGGATACAGCATGTCGATTATCGGCGCGCCGACATTTCTCGGCGTGCCTTCGGTGGGATGCGTGTGCATCCTGATTCCGGGGCCCGCGTTCACTTCGATGATCACCGCGCCGTTTTCACGAAAAGGAACCGATATGTCCGACGTGAGAACGTCGATTCCTGCGATGTCGAGGCCGATGATGCCCGCGGCCATCTCGCACGCCGTCACGTTGTCGGGGTGCATCTCATCGGTTCGATCGATCGCCGTTCCACCCGTCGAGAGGTTCGCGGTGCCCCGCAAATACACGATCTGTTCTTTTCCAGGAATGGACTGGACCGTGAGGCCCTGTTTCTCGAGGAAGCTGACTGTGCGACCATCGGTCGGCAGCTTGGTGAGGATTTTGGTGTGGCCGAAGCCGCGTCGCGGATCCTTGTTCTCGCTCTCGATCAACTGACCGATCGTGCTCCTTCCGTCGCCGGTCACCCGAGCCGGAATCCGTTCCGCGCAGGCGATGACTTTGCCATTGATCACGAGCACGCGGTGGTCGCGTCCTTCCGCGTACTCCTCAACGACGATTCGCTTCGCGAGCTCGCGCGCCTCCGTCCACGCCGCTCTTAGCGCGGCGTCGGTCTCGATACGATCCGAGATTCCCCGACCCTGACTCGCGTCGAGCGGCTTGAGTATTACCGGGTACCCGATCTCGCGGACGATTTCGAGAGCGCGCTCGAGGTTTTGTGCGACATCTCCTTTCGGCACGGGCAACCCGATATTGCCCAGGACGCGCTTGGTGTCGTCTTTGTCCTGAGCGATTTCGACGGCGATTGCGCTGGTGTAGTCGGAGAGGGTTGACTGGATCCGGCGGAGATTTTTTCCAAGCCCGAGCTGTACGAGGGAGTAGTTGTTCAGCCTGCGAACCGGAATGCCCCGCCTTTTCGCTTCCTCGACGACCGCGGCAGTCGAAGGTCCAAACCTGACTTCTTCGTAGAGCGTCAGGAGCTGATTGACGATCGCATCGGTGTCGACGGGCTGGTCGGCGATGCATCCCCGAACGATTTTGACCGCCTCGCGCATGCTTTGAAGTCCGACTTCTTCTTCCTCGTACTCGACGATCACCCACCAGGTGTCGGGATCGCCGGAGGGAACTACTCGTCCGAAGCTCGCGTCGCAGCCGGCGAGCGATTGTAGCTCGAGGGCCACGTGCTCGAGGATGTGGGGAAGGTGGGTTCCTTCACGCAGCCGCTCTAGAAATCCGCCTGCCTCCTGTCTCGTGCAGTGGTGCTCAGCGAGAGAGGGGATGGCTTCGGTGAGGCGCTCGTAAAACCCGGGGATGTCTACGGAGCTGACCTGCTCGAGCGTACCGAGCTGGACGTCGCAGGCAATGACGGGCGCCAGCCGCCAATAATTCGGGCCGCGTAAGGCGCGGATGCGGGAAACCTGGAGCTGCTCCGCGTCGATCTGTGGCGCAATGGCGGTGGTCATCTCGTCGTCAAAATCGGTGGTCGTAAGGGAGCAACCTCTGTTCCAACTATGGTGGCGTAGAGATCCCGAAGTCACCCGTGGGTTTGTCGTGGCGGGCTCCTGGTGTCTGGCCACCGAGACGAAGTTTCATCCGGATGAGGCGGATCTATCCGGATCAAACGGATCGCTCCTCTTGGCGTGAGAGACCATCGCACCGGGCCGGGATTTTTGGGAACTGCCGCTCCGGCACGCCTCTAACGCCACACTGATCTCTCTATGGCTGTAGGCCCGAACGCAGAGAGAGCCGTCAACGCAAAAGAGCGCCAAGAGGCGCCCTCAATGCAAACAACAAAAAATCACAGCCCCGGCGCACGGAGCCATAGCGCCACGAGGAGCGATCCGTTCAATCCGCTAAAATCCGCCTCATCCGGATGAAACTTCGTCTCGGTGGCCGGATGTCAGGAGCCCGCCAAGATGGAGAGAGAGGCCCGCGCGAGTTACTCCTCTGACATGAACGGGTACCGATAATCCGTCGGCGGAGAGAAAGTCTCCTTTACCGCTCTCGGACTGATCCACCGGACCAGGTTGAGCTTCGACCCAGCTTTATCGTTCGTGCCCGAGCCGCGCGCGCCGCCGAATGGCTGCTGTCCAACTACCGCGCCCGTCGGTTTGTCGTTTATGTAGAAATTTCCGGCCGCGTTTCGCAGCGAGAGAGCGGCCTCGCGGATCGCCTGGCGGTCCGTGCTGAACACCGCGCCAGTCAACGCGTACGGCGAAGTCTCGTCGACGATCCTGAGCGTCTCCGTCCATTTACCGTCTGGATAGACGTGCGCCGTCACTACCGGCCCGAAAATCTCCTCGCACAGAAGCCGGTACGCGGGATCCTTTGTCTCGATCAGCGTCGGCTCGATGAAATATCCAGTTTCTCCGCGAGCAACGCCGCCGGAAACGACGCTCGCGTTCTTCTGACCGTGCTCCAGGTATTCACCGATCTTGGCGAAAGCCTTCTTGTCGATCACCGCTCCCATGAAATTCCGGAAATCGGCGACGTCTCCCATCCTGATCTCCTTCATGATCGCGACGGTACGATCGCGCACTTCCGGCCAGATCGATTCGGGGATGTAAACTCTGCTCGCTGCGGAGCACTTCTGCCCCTGGTACTCGAACCCTCCGCGGGCAATCGCGACGGAGAGCGCCGCAGGATCGGCCGACGCGTGCGCGACGATGAAATCCTTCCCACCCGTCTCGCCGACGATGCGCGGGTACGATTTGTATCGCGACATGCTGGCGCCGATTGTCTTCCACATGTTGTTGAAGACGGCCGTGCTCCCGGTAAAATGGACGCCGGCGAGATCTCTGTTGGAGAGCAGCTTGTCGGAGATCATCCCCGCGTCGCCGGCGACGAAGTTGATTACGCCCGGTGGAAGGCCCGCATGCTCGAGCAGCTTCATGATGTAGTAGGCGCTCAGCATGGCACTCGATGCCGGCTTCCAGATCACCGTGTTGCCCATGAGCGCCGGCGCCGTTGGAAGATTCCCCGCGATCGACGTGAAATTGAACGGCGTCACCGCGTACACAAATCCTTCGAGCGGACGATAGTCCAGCTGGTTCCACATCGAGCGATCGCTCAGCGGCTGCTCATCGTACAAACTCTCCGCGTAGTACGGGTTGAATCTCCAGAAGTCGATCAGCTCGCACGCCGCGTCGATCTCCGCCTGAAACGCGGTCTTCGACTGGCCCAGCATTGTCGCGGCGTTGAGCGTCGCTCGCCACGTCGTTGCGAGCAGCTCCGCCGCCTTTAGAAATACCGCGGCCCGATCCTCCCACGCCCAATTGGCCCAGTCTCGCGATGCCCTCTTCGCGGCCTTCATCGCGAGGTCGACGTGCTCCTCACTGGCGCGATGCCAGTCCGCGAGAACGTGCCGGTGATTGTGGGGCATCACAGTCTGCGCGAGCTCCCCGGTGTGCACCTCCGATCCCCCGATGATGAGCGGGATGTCCGCGTGCTCGTCGGACATCGACTCGAGTCGAGCCTTGAGCTCTGCGCGCTCCGTCGAGCCCGGTGCGTAACTCTTGACGATCTCGTTGACCGGTCGAGGCACTCGGCGATTCCCGTTGAATCCAGCGACCGCACGCGCTGCCGTTTCCTGAGGCGCGCTCTCCGCGCTCGGCTTGCCCTTGCCGTCTGATGGATGCGAGGCTTGGGACTCGGACGCGCTGGAACGGGAGGGGCTGACTGCGGAGGCGGACATATGTTGATCCTCAGGCTGCGGGCGGGCTACGATCGAAAGATACCGCAGCGGCGATAAAAACGAATCCTGATCGTGAGACGAATGCCGTGAATTGTGGCCACTCGGCAACGTGCAGAATCGAGAAGCTCGCAACCACTCGCGCCACAGTGTAACGTGCGTGAATGGGTTCTTTTTCCAATCTGTCTCGATGACACATTACGCGCGGCTGCTGCTCTATTCCATCGCAGTCGCGAGCCTCGCCGCGTGCGTGGGCGATCCTGTTGACTGGAGCGACGTCTCGTATCGCAACCCCGCACCGAACGATCCGGGCGCTCGGAGGCCCGCACCCGCGCCGAGTTTGCCAACCATCGCCAGCACCACCGGCAACTGCCTCGCATCGGTCAGCACAGTCGCTGGAGGCTCAAACGTGTTTCGAGCGTGGTGGGCCTCCCGAAGCGACAGCAGCGTAATTCTTTCCATGGAGCATTCGAACGACCGTGGCGCAACCTGGCTGCCCCCGGTCGAGGTCGATGCGCGCGATCGCGGGAGTCGCGGCTGCAAGCGGCCTCCCGCTGGTGTGTTTTACGACTCAGCGCGCAAATACCTCCACGTCGTCTACTTCATCGAGACCACATACGGAGGAGGAATCTTCTTTGCTCACTCCATGGACAACGGCACGATGTTCCATTCACCTGTGCCGGTGATCTATGGAAATCATCCCTCGGCAGCGAGCGTCGCCGCTAACGGGGACAGCGTCGTCGTAGTTTTCGAGGATCCGAATGCGACAGCGCCAATGCTGGGAATCGTATTGTCGCGAACTACCGGTCACATTTTCGAGGCGCGGGGCGAAGCCACGCCGGAGGACGTGCCGGCCGCGGCACCCTGGGTCGCGCTGGATCACCGACGGATTACGCTGTGGTGGAAAGAGGCCGCGGACGTCGAGGGAAAAACCGAAAATCGCGTGGGCTATCGAGTCGGGATCTGGAAATAACGCCCGGCGTTCGCCACCATGCTATTAGTTCTGCGCTTCCCGCTTCCCGCTTCCCGCTTCCCGCTTCCCGCCCTGTCTCAGTTCGCGCTCACCGCCGCCGACGTCGCGCGCCGATCTCTGATTTCCGGCGGAAGAACCGTCCACTGCTCGGGCCGAAGAATCTTGCCAGCCTCGACAATCGCGTGAAACGTATTCTTCGACGCTTCCTCGAGCATCATCGCGACGCTCCCAGCCATCTGAGTCGGATCACCCGCCTCCTGTGATCTCGCGAGGAGCATGCGAATGTCCCCGTAGATGCGCGTGTTTCTCTTCTGCAGGCTGTCGGCGAGATCCGAGAGAGCAACAACCTGTACCGCGCTCAAATGAAGCGTGTCTCTCAGTGAGAGAATCTCCGTCAGCGGATTTGGAACAGTCGTGTCGATCGTCGGACTTCGCTGCACCTCTCGCGGGGCAGGCGCATCGAATCCGCCCGAAACCTCGACCGCCGAAAGCGCGAGCGGAGTCCCGCCGAACTGAAGATCGATCGCCATGTTCTCCGGACCCGCTGTACGACGGGCCACGGTCCTCGAGACTGGACTGAAACCGATGCGCTTGACCGTCAGCAGGTACTTCGGCGCGGTTTCCTGAAAATAGATCTTGTAGTGGCCGTTGACGTCGGTCGTCTGCGTGCGTCGCGCACCGCTTGCGGTTGATATCGCAATGATTTGCGCGTCGGCTACCGGCCGGCCCGTAAGATCGGTGACGCGTCCAGTCAGGACGTCGCTTCCCTCTTGTGCGCCGACTACGGCCGGGGCCAGAGGGAAAAAAAAGAGCGCAGATATCAGGAAGCTTCGCATGGTCAAGCAGAGGGTACTGCTTCTATTATCAAACTCTGTACGAGCAGCCGCAACACCGCCGGTCGACTACTTGCACAGTCCGCCGACATGACACGATTTCTCGGCGCCCACACCATCGATAATGGCGGCATCCACATGGCCGTCCTCCGTGCCGGGAACGCAGGCATGACCGCGCTTCAGGTTTTCACCGCGATTCCTCGCTTCTATGGAGACAAGTCGACAATCAAACCAGAGCGCATGACGCGATTCAAGACAGCACTGGCGAAAACAAAGATCAAGCCGGCGAATGTCGTCGTCCACGCGGCCTATGTTCTGAGCGTCGCAACACCTGAAGACGAGAAATGGGAGCGCGCCAGCGCCGGTCTCACCAAGGAGCTCGAGCGCTCGAGCGCCCTGGGCGTCGGCTCCGTCTGCTTTCATCCGGGCTCAGCAGGAGCGAGCGATCGCGGAGACTCGGCGAAGAGAATCGCGAAGGCAATCACGGTCGCGCTCAAGAGCATCGATTCCGGGACGCGCCTCCTGGTCGAGAACACCGCCGGCGCAGGGAAGACCATGGGCAAAACCGCGCAGGAGATCGCGCAAATTCTCTCCGCCGTGCCGAAGCCTCTCAGAGGGAGAACCGGATACGGGCTCGACACGTGCCACCTCTTTGCCTCGGGATACGACATCACTGCGTCGAGAGCAGCTTTCACCGCTGTGCTCGACGAATTCGAGGAGGCCATAGGAGAGCCGCCTTCTTTTTTTCATTTGAACGACAGTGAGAACGACCTCGGGTCCAACAAGGATCGACACGTTCTCATAGGGGAAGGCCGCATTGGGAACGCGGCTTTCGAGTGGCTGATGCAGGACGGGCGGAGCAGCGGTATTCCTCTGATTCTCGAGACACCGCAGCAGAATTACGAGGTGGCCGAGGACGACGACTCGCCGGATCCGTACGATGTGAGGATGATGAAACTGCTCGAAGGATGGGTGCGGACATGAGAGCCGACCAGACCGTCGCCAGCCGAAAAACTCGCATTTCCCCTCTGGAAAACCGCGTTTCTCATAGGGGAAGTCTTTGATTTCCCTATTGCTTTCGCCCTACGGCGATATAGTTTGCTCCGCTGACGGGCGGCATTTCACTCTGTAGCACTCTGCATCCGATCACCAAACCAGGAGACAAGATGGCAGCAAAAAAGAAGAGCAAAGGAAGGAAAAAGTCCTCGTCCCGGAAATCTTCGGCCAGAAAGTCATCTAGAAAAGCCGCGAGGAAAGGCGGTCGGAAGAGCAGCCGCCGGAAGTCCTCGGGCAAAAAGCGCACGCCGAACGCGGCGTTCATGAAACCGATGCAGCCAAGCGGAGAGCTCGCGAACGTAGTTGGCAGCTCACCGATGCCGCGCACCGAAGTCACCAAGAAACTGTGGGGCTACATCAAGCGTAAAGGTCTACAGGATTCCAAGAACCGCCGCATGATCAACGCTGACGAGAATCTCCGTCCAATCTTCGGTCGTGGTCAGGTCTCAATGTTCGAGATGACCCGCCTCGTCAACAAACACCTCAGAAACACCTAAGCTCCTTGGCAACTCCGTCAAACGCGGGGCGCGCTCAAAAGGCGCGCCCCGTTTCGCGACAGTCCCGACTGGCAAATCTCTGGGAGAATTTCAAATCGATCCTCGGCGCGCTGGCGATCTTTCTCCTGCTGCGCGCCTTCGTCGTCGAAGCCTATCGCATCCCGTCGGGCAGCATGATCCCGACTCTGCTCGTCGGTGACTGGCTGTTCGTCAACAAGGCGATATACGGGGCTCATATCCCGTTCACCAACTCGAACCTTCCCGCCTTCAGGCAGCCGCGGCGCGGCGACGTCGTCGTCTTTATCTCTCCATACCAGGCAGACGAAGACTCACTCGGCCACGATCCCACTCCAACACTCGTCAAGCGACTGGTTGGAACTCCCGGCGACACGCTCTACATGCGCAGCGGGCTCCTCTATCTGAATGGAATAGCGCAGCGTCAGGGATACGGCATAAACCCGCAAGTCGATCCAGCGATCGCCAACTCCGCCGATCCCCTTTTCGACTGGCAAAAGAAAGTGGGACTCAAGTCGTCTCGATTCGGCTCCGCTCCCACGCAGCCGACGCACGATGACTGGGGCCCCTTCGTCGTACCGCCGGACAGACTTTTCATGATGGGCGACAGTCGCTACAACTCGAAAGACAGTCGTTACTGGGGATTCGTCCCGCGCGGAAACGTCCGCGGCAAGCCCCTCTTTGTGTACTACTCGTACAACGCCGACGACAGTGATCGGCCGCTTCCAATGATCACCGACATCCGCTGGAGCAGAATCGGGCACTGGATAAAGTAGCTGCTGAGCTAGTTACTCTCGACGCACGTTCAGCGTCGAATCGGATGATTGGTCCCGTTTCTCTCTGACGCGACACGAAAATCCATGGACGCTTTCCGTGTGGGAGCTACATTGAAGCGCGTGACGAACAAGTCCGCGGAGCATCGCCGCCGTCCCTTCAAGCCCAGTGAATGGGATTTCGAAGAGCCCGCGGCCTTTGCGAGGATCGCGCGATCGCCAGTGGAGCTTGCGCTCCTCACCGGCGTAGTCATGCGTCTCTTTCGCGCCGTCATCCTCACACACGGCACCGCCACCAGCTCCTACCTCGGCGCAGCGCTCGTACTCGGTACGCTGTTCCTGCTGGGAATGGCGACGCTCCATCTGGGACGATTTCCCGTGAGAGAATGGCCGTGGCGCGCGCCGCTGTTCGCGATATTCGAGACCGCTGGAGAGATGCTGATAAGCCTCGCGCTGATTGCGCTGCACCGCGAGCCGTGGGGTACTGCGCGCGCCGAATTTATGGACTGGCAACCAATGGCGACGGGCGTCCTCTTCTGGCGAGTACTCGGCGTCAGCGTTTGGGCACTTCTTCTTGGCGCCACCGTGTCGTTCATTCGCGGGCGGGTGCTCAAGGACACCGGAAGAGAAGTCGATCCGAGCACTCTACCCGATGGCCAACCGTTCATCGAGCGGAGACAGAAGGACGAGCTTTAGGCCGTCGTCGTCTCCTCGCAGTACTTGTCGAACGCACCAACCAGATCCTTCGCGATGTCTTCGGCCGTGCGACCTTCGATCTGGTGGCGCTCGAGCATGAACACCAGCCGCCCATCCTTGAGCAGCGCGATCTGAGGAGAGCTCGGAGCGTAGCCCGTGAAGTAGCTGCGCGCCCTTTGGACGGCGTCTATATCCTGACCGGCGAATACCGTCGTCAGCGTATTCGGTCTGGTGTCGTGCTGAATCGCTTTCGCGACTGCTGGTCTCGCATTCCGTGCAGCACAGCCGCAGACGGAATTGACCACCACGAGTGTCGTGCCCTGCGCTCCGCGCAGCTTGGCGTCGACTTCCTGCGGGGTCCGCATCTCTTCAACGCCGAGCTGGGTGAGCTCCTGGCGCATTGGGGTTACGAATCTTTCGTCGTACATCTTCGGGGCCTCTCTTGTTCGAATGGCGATGGGAAGGAAAGATAATACGGGGACCGTTGGTAGACCGATCATTGCACCGAGAAGACAGGCGCAGCGCGCGTGCTTCTACTGCGATTAGTACGGTCCCGAAGTAGGCAACTGAAAAACTGATATCTGCAAAGCTGACATCCCGGATCCCATTCCTTGCAGTTGCAGTTTCCAGTTATCGCGAGTACGACACCCACCTCGCCATCTCCTTCATGGTGGGTCGCTTCCCGTACATGAGGAGTCCAACGCGATAAATCCGCGACGCGAGCCAAAGCGCGAGCAGACAACCAATCGCCAGAAATAGCAAACTTGCCCCTAGCTCGAGAGGCGAAACGCCCGTCACCGCCATCCTGATCGGCATGATGATGGGCGATGACACTGGTATCATCGACAGAACCTGCGCAGTAGTTCCCGTTGGATTCAGAAGCACCGGCTGGATGAAAACCGCGGTGCTCACGATCATGATCATCAACGGGCTCGCTGCCTGCCGCGCTTCGGATTCACTGTTGACCGAAGATCCCACCGCCGCGTACAGAGACGAATAGAAGATGAATCCAAGCAGGAAGAACAACAGGAAGATGATTCCGGCGCCGAGCGAGATGTCAGGGAGTGAGAAGTTCACCGTCGGCGCGCCGAAGCGCGCCATAATCGGCGCCCGCAACTTGAGGAGGATGTAAGTCGTCACGATCCAGATGATCTGCTGTGTGAGACCGACAGCACCGACGCCGAGGACTTTGCCGGCGAGCAAGGAGTCGGTTGGCACGCTGGACATCACCACCTCCGCTACGCGCGTCGTCTTCTCCTCAAGCACCCCACTCATGATCGTCTGCCCGTAAATCACGATCGACATATAGAGCAGGAACCCGATCGCGAAGCCAAACAACACGCTCGCCATGCCCGAGCCCGCGCGTCCTTTCTCAGTTATTCGCTCGGCGCTGAAATCGAGCGGGATGAAGGTGATCTCCTTCATTTTCGAATTGTCCAGGCCGACTTTCTCGAGGCGCGATGCAAGGATGGTCTCGCGAATCGCGCTCTTGATGCGCTCCATGTCCGCAATGGAAGTCGCGTTGCGGCCCGCGTACCGCGCGGCCTCTCCGGCGATCGTTTGCTGGTCGACCACGACATAACCTGTCTTCTCCTTCTGCATCACCTGATGCACAGCGACGCTCTCTGCTTTCGTCAGGTCGCTCGGCGCGACGACAGTAACCGTCGGCATTTGCGCGGCGTTCGTGCTGTCGCCCGCGATGTTGATCGCCAGGCGGTGTCCGAAGTTCGTGCCCGTCGCATCGAGGATGGTCGTGTTGTAGATGTCGCTCGTCGCCTTGCTGCGCGACGCGAGCCACGCGGGCACGATGATGATCGCGCTGAAAAAAATCGGCCCGAAGAACGTCGCGATCAAAAACCATTTCGATCGCACACGCTCGAGGTACTCTCTCTTGATGATCGCCCAGAGCTTAGCCATGACCTGTCATTCCCTCTTCGACGCCGCTCGCCCCAACCTTCTCGAGGAAGATCTGGTGGAGCGAAGGTTGGATCATCTCGAACCGCTGCACCGAGGCGCCGGACTCGACGATCCGTCGCAGCAGCGCCTGTGGATCTGCTCCGGGTGCCATCTCGATCTCGAAGAACCGATTGGAATCGTCCGCGCGCTTTACCAGGGAATGATCGCGGAGGATTGCGCCTACTCCCTGAGTTGCGTTTCCCTCGACCGCCAGCGCGATGTTTCGCTGTCCGTGCTCTTCTTTGACGTCTGTCACCGGACCGTCCAGCACCTTCTCGCCGCGCGCTATGATGCACACCGAATCGCACAAACGCTCGGCGTTGTCCATCAGGTGGGTGCTGAAGATGACGGTCTTGCCGCGCTTCTTCAGCTCGACGACCGTGTCCTTGAGGGCCTGCGCGTTGATCGGATCGAGCCCGCTGAACGGCTCGTCGAGTATCACCAGATCGGGATCGTGCAGCAGAGTGCCTATGAACTGCACCTTCTGCTGCATGCCGCGCGACAGCTCGTCGATCTTCGACAGACCCCAGTCTTTTTCCGGCGTCTTGAGCGAAAGCCGCTCGAGCCATTCGTCGATGCGCACATCGGCGTCGCTTCCTTTTACTCCCTTCAGCTCGGCCAGAAATTTTAGGACGCGTCGCACCTGCATCTTGCGATACAGCCCGCGCTCTTCGGGGAGGTAGCCGAGCCGTTCGGTGATTTTCGAGTCACTCGACGGCCGGCCGAAGATGTGAATCGTGCCCGAGTCCGGTGCCATGATGTTGAGGATCATCCGGATCGTCGTGGTTTTCCCTGCGCCGTTCGGACCGAGGAGACCGTACACACTTCCGCGCGGAATCCGGAGCGTCAGGTCGCGTACTGCCGTGTGCTCGGCGTATCGTTTCGTGACGTTGACTATGTCGATCGCGTATTCGGTCATGTAGCTTGGGAAGCGAGGGATCTGGCGGGATAAAAATATAGCGCAAGCGAATGTCCCTTTCAGAAACGTTCGTCCTCGCAGTATTGTTTCTCGCCGCCGCGGCGCTGTACGCGTCGGTGGGCCACGCGGGCGCCTCCGCATATCTGGCAGTGATGGGCTTGTTCGGTTTTGCGCCCGCGGTCATGAAGCCGACGGCTCTTGCTCTGAATATCCTCGTCGCTGTTCTGGCCACACTCAAGTTCTACCGCGCCGGACTTTTTTCGTGGTCGCTTTTCTGGCCGTTCGCGGTCGTGTCAGTACCCGCCGCATTTCTCGGCGGCGCGACGATGCTTCCCGCCCACTGGTACAAAGTGGTCGTCGGTGTCGTGCTTCTCTACGCCGCGGTTTGGATGTTCCGTTCGTCGCGCAGACCGGTGTCGACAGCGATTCCGAAGCCGCCACCACTCGTCGTGGCGCTCGTGACTGGAGCAGGACTTGGATTTCTCGCTGGATTGACGGGCGTAGGCGGCGGAATCTTTCTGAGTCCGCTCTTACTTTACACGGGTTGGGCCGAGACCCGCGCGACATCAGGTGTCGCTGCGCCGTTCATACTCGTGAATTCAATTGCGGGTCTTCTCGGACATTTCTCGAGCGTGCAACAGCTGCCCCCGAACATTCCGATCTGGGGCGCGGCGGTTCTCCTCGGCGGGTGGATCGGCGCGACGTACGGAAGTCGCCGCGCGCCAGCACCGGTGCTGCGACAACTGCTGTCTCTCGTGCTGCTGCTCGCGAGCGCGAAGCTGGTGCTCGGTGGCTAGAATGAAGATTATTACCCGTCCGACGGCCCGACTGGGCTGAGGCGTTTCACTTCGATAGGAGGCCCATTGCGATACAGACTCACGCATCTTGGGGTCCACCAGACAGCGCTCATCGTCGCGATCATTTACTTCATTCTCGCTCTGATATTCACTCCGCTCGTGTATCTGATCGCGCGGCGTGCGCCAACTGGAGGCTTGCCTCCCGTCGTGATGCTGCTCGCGCCAGTTTTCTACGCCGTCTTCGGCTACATAGTCTCGGCGATTGGCTGCGCGCTCTACAACCTCGTCGCGTCGTGGGCCGGCGGCATTGCCCTCACGCTGGAGACCGAGGAAGCCGTGGGTTGAGCCTTATGCTCTACCACCTCTTGTCGATCGTGAGAAGATCGAGCGGGTTCACAGTGATCGCCCCGTAGCGCGCTGCCCAATGAAGGTGCGGGCCGGTGACGCGTCCCGTCGCGCCGACTAGCCCGATTATCTGGCCGCGCGCGACAGTATCGCCCGCCGAGACAAGCGGTTTGCTCATATGGAAATACGCGGTGACCACGCCGCCGCCGTGGTCGACGTAGACCACGTTTCCGGCGAGGAAGAATTTGCCGACAAGCGCAACCACGCCGCGATTCGCAGCCCGGATCGGGTCACCTGGCGCGCCGCGAAAATCGACGCCCAGGTGACGGGTGGTCAACCGCCCGTTGAAGAGACGACCCGATCCAAACTCACTCGTGATAACAGACGAGCGCGGGCGAATGAAAGACGCGGTCCACATCGGCGGTAAGTCGTGCGCATGCCTGCCGATCTCGCGCGCTTGCTCGTTCTCTCTCGCGATCCGCGCGGTCGTTGCTGCGTCGAGTGGACGCGTGAAGCTGCTGTCTACCGCAAGCGGCTGAGCAACCGGCGGAGGCAGCTTTGGAAGCGTTACTCGCGCGCGAACCGTTTCGGTTCTTCCGGATGCTCGCCTGATCTCGGCGCTAGCGACTAGAGTACCTTCGGTGTCGACGGGAATACCGCCGATCGCATGCCAGTGCCCCGGACCGGCAGCGATGAAGTGGAGCGGCTCGCCAGCCATCGATCCGCGAATCGACACAATGCGATCCACCGCCGGCGCCGTGAGCGTGAGCTTCACCACCGCTCCCGGCTCGGGACGCGCGGGAGCGATGGCGAGACGCGTGGTCTGCGCGGAGAGCGCTACGCTCGAGATACATGAGAGTAGAAGTACAGCCGCAGTATGAAGTTTCACGAGATACCCAAATATCGAGAATGTCTGGCAAAGCTAACTATGATTACCCTGTCTAATGCTTCAATGCACTTCGGAGAAACCATGATTCGCAATATTGCCGCGCTTGGCATCAGTCTCGTTGCTCTCGAACCTGCTCTCGGGCAGCAGCCGAGACAGTCGGCGGCGATAACTGATATCAGCTACGAGATCACGGCGGATTCAGCCGCTGTTGGCGAGAGAGAGCTCGGCGTGGCGATGACATTTCACGTCGCGAGCTCCGCTCCAGTCGTTCTCGCGCTCCCGGCTTGGTCACCGGGCCACTACACGCTGTTATGGTTTGCTCGTCGTGTATCCGATTTCTCCGCTCAGGGCGACGGAGCTCCTCTCGATTGGCGAAAGCTCGATTATCAGACGTGGGAGATCAAGCCGCGCGCTGGCGGAACAGTAAGAGTGTCGTTCCAATATCTGGCGAATGCCGTCGACCGCGCAGTAGCGTGGACGTCGCCAGATTTTGCTTTCTTCAACGGCACGAACGTCTTCCTGTATCCGGTCGGACGCGGATTCTCGTGGCCGGCGCGGGTTGCGATTCACACCGAGCCCGCCTGGCGCGTGGCCACTGGAATGGATCCGGCACCCGGCATGAACACTTTCAGCGCGACGAACTATCACGATCTCGTCGACATGCCGTTCTACGTCGGGAGATTCGCTATCGACTCTACCCTCGTTGCCAACCGCTGGATTCGTCTCGCCTGGTATCCCGCTGCGAGTCTTACCGTGGCGCGGCGCGATCGCACCTTCGGCTGGCTCCAGAAATTCGTCCCCGCCGAAGTCGCCGTGTTTGGCGAAGCTCCGTTCCGCAATTATACGCTCTTCCAACGCTCGGACACACTTGTGAACGGTGGGGGACTGGAGCATCAAAGCTCCCAGGTCGACGAAGTTCTGGCGTCGCGGCTCGACGGCGATTATCTGCCCGGACTTTACTCGCACGAATTCTTTCACGGCTGGAACGTCAAGCGACTGCGTCCCGCGGATATGGTTCCCTATCGATACGACGATGCGCAGCCAACCACGTGGCTCTGGGTGAGTGAAGGAGTGACAGACTACTACAGCGCGGTAGCACTCACGCGAGGAAGGGTGCAGGACAGTACCGCGTTTTTCGGCTTCATCGCCGACGAGATCTCCTCCGTCGCGTCCGCGCCACCTACCGCTGTCAGCGACGCATCACTGGGGTCCTGGATCAACCCAACCGATGGGAGCAGCGGCCTCTACTATGACAAGGGCGGACTGACAGGCTTTCTGCTCGACATCATGATCCGCGATGCAAGCGACAACCGCAGAACACTCGACGACGTGATGCGCACACTCTACAACACGACATATAAGCGCGGCCGAGGTTTCACCTCAGGCGATTGGTGGAATGAAGTGAGCCGCGCGGCCGGTGGAAAATCCTTCGCCGATTTCGCTCGACGCTACGTCGATGGGCGCGAACCTTTACCGATTGACTCTGTGCTCACACTCGCCGGCCTCCGATTCCAGACCGATACCGCTCGGGAACCGGCACTCGGACTCGCGATTGCAACTGACACCGCTGGAGTTCGAATTGCCTTCGTTGTCTCGACCGGTGCCGCGGCCGCCGGAGGCATTCGAGTCAACGATCGCATTGTGTCAATCGGCGACGTACCAGTAACCAACGGTGCCTCATTTGACGCTTCACTTTCGAGATTCGCCGGAACCACGCTGACCACTCTTCCCGTCGTCGTACACCGCGATGGCGAGACACTCAATCTTCAGGTGCCTGTACGGCTCACCACACGCATTCGCACGCACGTGACCACGATCCCAAATGCATCGGCCAGAGCGCTAAGGATACGCCACGGCATTCTCACTGGCTCCTCGCCGCCTGGCAGCACTGCGCCGTAGCAACGCAGCAGGAAACCACCAGTTCGCCCGGCCGAGCAATCCCATCAACACCGGGACAAGCACGACGCGAATCACCGTCGCATCCAGGGCAACAGCGAACGCGAGACCGAGCCCGAACTCCCGCGTCGCCGTCAGTCTCGTGAATCCGAACGAGCCGAACAGAACCACCATGATCAGAGCCGCACTCGTAATCAGTCCGCCCGTCTGCGAAAGACCGTTCACAACCGACGTCGCGTTGTCTCCGGAACGCTGGTACTCCTCCTTTATGCGGCCGAGCAGAAAGACTTCATAATCCATCGAGAGTCCGAACAGTATCGTGAACAACATCAGCACGATGAACGAGTTCAGTCCGCCAGGCGGCACGAGGCCGATCATTCCCGCGCCAACGCCCTCCTGAAACACGTAAACGAGAAACCCGTACGCCGCGAGCACTGAGATCAGATTGAGCGTTATCGCCTTCACCGGAACCACGATGGACCGGAAGGCGAAGACAAGTGCGATCAGTGTGATTCCGAGCACCACTGGAATGACGCGCTTGAGACTTCCAAAGAGCTCACTGTCGAAATCGAGAATGCTCGCGCTGAATCCGCCAATCTCGACGCCGAGGCCTGCCTTGTGTGCCGCCACCCACGAATCCGTCCTCAGTGCGCGAACCAGCTTCATCACTTCATCAGACTCGGGAGCCGAGTGTGGCACCAGAAGCAGAAGTGCCGACCGACCATCGGCACTCGGGACCTCCATTGAAGCCGCCTCGAGCGGCGCAAACCGCGCGTAGATGGCCGCGATCGCGCTCTGTCTTTCGGCAGTTCGCACGGTTCCGTCGCCCTCCGCTTTGACGACAATTGCGATCGGTCCCATCCAGCCCGCCGCAAAGTTCCGCTCGAGAATCTCGTAACCCTGTCGTGCCTCCATGTCGGGCGAAAGGTCCCGCGCGCCCATGTTCCACGCCTTGAGCCGGAACGTCGGCGCAACGAGAATCGCCAGCACTGCCAAAGTCGGAAGGAGATATCGCCACGGATGCCGCATCGTCTCGCGCGCCCACCGGGCCCACAAGAAACGTCCTCGGCTACGGCTCCTCGATACTCGACGCGGCCAGTTCACCCGCTCTCCGATCAGACAGAGCAGCGCCGGAAGAAGCGTCAGAGTGATCAGCAGTGACGTCACAACCACAGCCACCCCGCCCAGAGCGAGCGTATGCAGAAACCTGATGTGCACCATGAAAAGGGCTAGAAACCCGGTCGCGACTGCGAGACCCGACACAACCACGACGTGCCCCGCCTGCAACGACGCGGTCTCCACCGCGCTCTTTAGAGTCGCACCGCGCGCGAGCTCCTCCCTGAATCGGCTGACGAGAAAAAGCGCGTAGTCGACACCGATCCCGAGTCCCACCATCGTCACAGCATTCTGCGCGAAAACACTGACGGGCATCACTCGCGAAAGGAAGTAAAGGACGGCCAACGTCACCGCGATCGTGCCGAGCGCGAGAACCAGCGGCAATCCAGCGGCGATCGGCGCGCCGAATACGAGGAGCAGCACCAGCAGCGTCAGCGGAATGCCAACGCGCTCAGCCCTCATGAGATCTTCGGAAGGTTGGCGTCGAGATCGTGGAATAACGAGACCGTCCCGGTCACCTTTACGTCGAAACCGGATCCGTCCGTCGCTCGCGCTGCTGCAGAGCGAATTTCCGAAACCGCGGATTCCGCATCGAAAAAAGTCTCCGCCTGCGGCGTAATCAGCACCAGCGCCGAATGACCATCGCGGCCCAGCAGATTCGGATTGCCCGTGTTCCAGTAGTGACGCGCGGGCGCAGCGGAAACTCCGGCCGAATCGAGAACGCGGCCGAGATTCATCGCGGCAGCCGCGAAACGCGGATCCGACGTCGGGAAACTGGACGTAAGAACTGCCGGGAAGACGAACGCGCTGCCTTTCCCGAATGAACGATCCAGGTCGCGAGAAACCAGCTCCGATCGACTGCCCGGCACCGTATCGGTGCTCCCTCGCAAGACTCCAGCGAGTCGCGACGCGAAAGGCGCTGCTGCAGCCACCACTACAAGCCAAATGAGAATTACCGACTTGGGGCGACGCAGAGCGAATTGAATGAGTGCTCTCATCGGCGCCTCACGCTGCTGGCAAAAAGCGCGACTGCTTGATTCGTCCCGCATCGCGCGCGAACGGACCTTCGCCAAGACGATGCAGCTGTATGTCGGGTACGAGCGTGTCCGGGTACTCGTGCCATGCTTCCCGGAAGTCGGCGTTCAGCGCTACCAGACTTGGCAAAATCGACTCGGCGAATCTGCGGGCAAGCGCCGCGTCCGGCTCACGGGAGACCTCGAACAGAAACCGCGGACGCACATCGCCGTTCGGACTCTCTGCAACCGACAGACAGAAAGAGTTCGTCAGCTCGGCGAGACCCGTGTCCTGATACAGACACTGTTCGATGTCCTCCGGATAGATGTTCGCGCCCATCACGCTGATGGTGTGATCCCTCCGGCCGTAGATCCACAGGAAGGGCAGACGGACGTTCCCGTCGCCACTCGCCCGACGCAGGTCGCGGATGTCCACGCCGACAGCGGCGAGGCGCTCCGCCATTTCGTCGCTCGTCATCACTCCCCCCACGTCGTGCACGTTGTATCGCAGTCGCGGGGATAGCAGCGAGCTTCGCGAGATCGTGAATATCACTTCGTCGTTCTCGTTGACCTCGACGTGGTGCATCAACGGGTTGTACTGAAAAACCATCGGCAGCCTCGAGTCGGCACCGAATAACGCGCGCTTCACATCGTCACGGTCCCGCGCAAGACGGCGAATCGCGATCGACACCGGCGTCTCCCCCGCGATTCCGATCTCGAGATCGGTCGCGCCATAGCCGCTGTACACTTTGTCGAAGCGACGAAGCAAATAATCACGAAGGCCCTCGGACATTCCCTCGCCACCGGCCAGCCCGTAAAGCGTGTACTTCTCGAATGGGAAACCCTCGTCTTCCGCCACATCGATGAGATGCTTGAGGAATGGCGGATACCCCGTGATCAGGTACTTGTACTCGGGCCCGAAGAACCGCAGGGTGTGCAGGATTTTCGCGATGTCGGGACCGGTGTTCTTCACGATCCCGTTCTTCTGAAGCGAGAGTCCCATGTTGATGCCGGTTGCCCACGCTCCCATGCTGAAGCCGTTGATCGTGATCCACGGTTCCCGACCATAACAGTAGGTGGCGAAGTAGCTCACGAACGTGTGGCTCTCGTGACGCTCGCGTTCACTCCGCACCCAGTTGTACGGTGTCCCGGTCGATCCGGAGGATTCGTCGATGGTCGTCCGCCCATGAACGAAGCGGCCGCCCACACAACGAGCCTCGGTTGGATACGCCTTGATGTAATTCTCTTTGTCGGTTTCCGGGATCTGTGCCGTCGTCTGACGATACGAAAACCGTCGATATGCGGGCACCTTTCGCAGCGCGCGGTAATAAGCCTTTCGCGCCTTGACCGCAGACGCCCACGCCAGATAAGACGGTGGCAGCAGCCTGAACATGCTGAGAAAAGTGGAGTACCTCACGCAGGACGCCTTGAGTATCCAGTCGCACGGCGTCTGGATGGCGAATGCGATTCGCTCGGACAATGAGGGGTGACTACGCTGATTCAGGTCCATCGAGCCTCCGGCATTTCTGTGAAGTGCTTCCTGCTGCGCCTCCACATTCGCACTGGGGCCGATCAGCTACTATGCGTCAAATGACGTAGAATGACTTCTAAACCGACTTAGTAGCCTGGTCAGGCTCATAGGGCCGTTCTAAGTCACAGCTTACACCGAAACCTGATTGTCGATTTCGTCCAACCCCGAACGACTACTTGCAACGGATTCACTCAACCCATTCGGAGGAACGATGAAATACCTTTGCCTGATTTATGAGGACGAGCAGCAGATGCTGAAGAGAAGCAGGGAAGCAACCGCGATGTCTCCTGACTACATGAACTTCACCCAGGGAATCCAGAAGAGCGGTCACTACCTGGGCGGAAATGCGCTCCAGCCAACCCACACTGCGACGACTGTTCGTTCGCGCAATGGAAAGGTCTCCACCACCGACGGTCCATTCGCCGAGACGAAGGAACAACTCGGCGGCTACTACCTCATCGAAGCAAAAGATCTGAACGACGCAATTCAGGTAGCCGGGCGCATCCCGTCCGCGCGCTTCGGTTCCGTAGAGGTGAGGCCTATAATGGAGTTCACGAAATAGGGAGATTGTTTTTCAATCGATAACGTCTTCCTGTCGACAGCGGCCAGCGCCCGCACTAAGGAATGCCCGAGAACCTGACGCCTGATCTCCGTGACCGCGTTGATGCCATCTACCGGTCCGACTCACGTCAGGTTCTCGCTACGCTCATCCGTCTCCTCGGCGATTTCGATCTCGCCGAGGAAGCGATGCACGATGCGTTCGCAACAGCCGTCGAGCAGTGGCCGCAAAACGGCGTGCCCAAAAATCCGAGCGCGTGGCTCATTTCGACCGGCCGGTTCAAGGCGATAGATCGGCTTCGGCGATCGGAGAGGTTCGATTCGGCAGACACCACGGTGCTGGACCGCCTCGTCCGCGCCGAAGTGCCCGAAGTAACCGACGAAGCCGTCGAGGATGACCGTCTGCGCCTTATCTTCACCTGCTGCCACCCCGCGCTGAGCCCAGACGCCCAGATCGCGCTAACGCTGCGTGAGGTGTGCGGACTGACTACGGAAGAAGTCGCGCGCGCATTTCTGACGCCCGCACCGACGCTCGCTCAGCGAATCGTTCGAGCGAAATCCAAGATTCGCGACGCGGGCATCCCATACGAGATACCGCCGGTCGCCGAATTGCCTTCGCGGCTCGATACCGTCCTGCACGTGATCTACCTCGTGTTCAACGAGGGTTATTTGGCATCGACAGGAGATTCGCTGACGCGAAACGATCTGTCTTCCGAAGCGATTCGGCTGGGCCGCCTCCTCGTCGACTTGCTGCCCGAACCCGAGGCGATTGGACTGCTCGCTCTCATGCTGCTGCACGAATCGAGACGCGCCGCCAGAACGTCAGAATCAGGCCGACTCGTTCTGCTCGAGGAGCAGGATCGCGCGTTATGGAATCGCGATCAAATCGACGAAGGAGTTGCGCTGCTGAATCGCGCACTCTCGTCCAGACGCGCTGGTCCCTACACGCTCCAGGCGGCGATCGCCGCGGTGCACGCCGAGGCGCGGAATGCAGCCTTGACCGATTGGAATGAAATAGTCGGATTGTACGACACGTTGCTGAGGGCCGAGCGGTCGCCCGTCATAGAGCTGAATCGCGCTGTGTCGATCGCGATGAGAGATGGACCGCAGGCAGGGCTCGAATTGATCGATTCGATTTTTTCTCGCGGCGAGCTCGAGGACTACTACCTCGCCCACGCCGCACGCGGCGACCTCTATCGCAGACTGGGTCGCATTGATGACGCGAGAAAAGCCTACGAGAGAACGTTGGAGCTCGCGACCCAGGAGGTCGAACGTGACTTCATCGAAAAGCGATTGGAGGAGCTGTCGACGATTCACCCAGACTAGCGAACGCTACGTCCGCGCAAGTTCGATCAATCGACGCAACCGCCCTTCGTTCGTGAAGCGCGTGTGTATCTCCCCAACGCGACTCCGATTGATAACGTCTCGCACGTTCTGCTCTCGAATCCCGCCCCCGGCAACGATCGCAATTCGTCCGTCGCTCTGCTCGACAAGTCGACCGAGATTTTCCGCACCCTCCAGCGCCGTCGCCGCGCCGCCAGACGTGAGAATGCGATCGATGCCGAGGTCTACGAGCTGCTCGAGCGCTTCGTGCGCGTCGACTACAAGATCGAATGCCCGGTGAAAAGTCACCGGCAGCCCGCCAGCGAATTCCATGAGCCTCCGCATCTGTCCGACTTCGATACGGCCGTCGGCCGTGAGCGCTCCGGTTACGACCCCATGAATACCGAGAGCTTTTGCATGCGCGATGTCATGGCACATTGCCTCGACCTCCGTCGCCGTATAAACGAAATCACCGGCGCGCGGTCGAACGAGGACGAAGACGGGAATCCCAACACTCGCGACCACGGTCTCGATCAGCCCTGAATCTGGCGTCGTACCGCCGTCGTCCAATCCTGCGCAAAGCTCGATTCTGTGGGCGCCCGCGCGCTCCGCCGCGCACGCGGACTCGATTGTCTCTACTGCGGCTTCGACGAGAGTCAGATCGCGCGCGGAACTGCGGAAATCACCCGCTCAAAACCAGCGCGCTTCGGCCACTGGACGCTGCGATTCTGTGGTCGCGCGTCTCCCCACACGGCTAAGCAACAAGCCGAGTATGAACAGAATTGCTCCGCCGACGAGTGTCTCCATGCCGAGGGAAGTCATCGCGGCGACGGTTTCTTTCGTATCGCTTCGCCTCCCATAAATCTCGATGATGAACACGACCGTGGCGAACGAGACGAAGATGCCACCGATTCCCATCATCGCGCCGGCGAGATATGTCCGCATTGTTTTCCTTTGCCAATTGTGAGGATTGAAAACTACTTAACCTCGATGATCCGCGACGTCGATGCCGTTGAGCCGCTTCCTGCCTCGAGCTTCACCGAGTACTTGCCCGCTGGTACCAGCGAGAGATCCAGCAGCACCGAGCGTGGCGACAAAACTCCCGCCGCGCCGTTTTCCTGCCACCGGATGTTGAGCGGCGTAACCTTGGGCGCAATTCGCAAAGCCCTGAACGCGCGCCGCAGAAACCCTTCGTCTACCGGAGTGATTGTCAGAGAGACCGGGACCGTACTGTCGCTAGCGATCTTTCCATAAAGCTCCCAGAACAACCCGACCGGTTTATTGCGCGAAAAGGTAGTTCCACCGTGAGCACGCGGAATCGCTTCCTCGAGATTGGCCGGGAGTGAAGGCGCGCCATCGACAAAGAGTAGATCCGAAACGGTGATCTGTCCCGAGTCCAGCGGAACCTCGGCGAATCCTGATCTCCAACGAGCGGCGCCGGCGCTGTCATCCGCCAACAGCTCCACCCCGATCAACTGGGATTTCCACGGCGTCGACACACTGATCACACCCTTGGTGGGTGCCTGCGCGACGCGGTCCATCGCAGGAGTGGCGGCTTCGTTCCCCATCGCGACTAGCGCGGCGTCGAATTTGTGCTGCGAGAAGATTGTGTCGTCCGTGACATCGTAGGCCGCGACGACAGTGGTCGAGTCACCGCGGCGGAACCGCGCGACTTGCGCGTCGAGATGCTCGAACGCCTTCGCGTACGCGGGAGCATACTGTTCCCGCGGCGGAAACTGGTGGATGTCGAAGAGAGAGTCGGCAATCTCCGCGAGACTGTCGGGCGGTCGCTCCGTCAGAAAGAAATGGAAGCCCGGCTCACGCTCGTGTCCCGTAATCGACGGCTTTGCGTCGAAGTACATGCTTGCCGGCGGCTCTTGCGTCCATTTCTCGGCCCAGCCGAAGCGCAAAATGAGCTCGGCAAGGTCGCCGCCCCACGTTGACCCGTAAGTATTCGCCGCGTCCTTCTCGAGAGCGGTGTGAACGACGCGCGAAAAGTGCTCGGTGCGACGCTCGTTGCCCGGAACCATGTAAAGCGGATCCGACACCCACCAGATCCGGGCGTCCTCAGCCTCGCGCTGGGCGCAGTTCATCTTGTGATAGGTGCCGCGAATGTCGTCATCGAGAAGCGGCGACAGGTCTATCCAGTAGCAGCGCTTTAGCGATGGCATCTCATCGAGCGACGCTGAGAAAGCGCTGTCCGCCGACGCGTAGCGCCCGTTCACATGGAGTGCGAGCCCGAGCAGCGCATCGCACCACCAGTGGCTCGCCCTGCACGAGCGAGCCACACCGATGGCTGTCGTGTCGTGCGCTTCGAGGAGGTACCTGACACGCTGCCCAACGATCCAGTCGTCGCCGGGCACTGCGGTGCTGGCCTTCTCGAGGCCGCGCAGCAGCTCCGAGCGCGCGCGACGAATACCCTTTCCTTCGTCCGGGACGATGCTCTCATCTTCAAAGTTCGGATGCCATTCGCAGAACCGTCCCACAATCAGGCAGTGTTCTGCAGTACCTACGGAAAATCTCGGCAGCATCTGGCGGCGATGGCGCTCGAAATCCGCCTGCATGCTATGCGCTCGATGCGAGATCTCGGCCGAGTCGATCAGGGCCTGACCGTTCTGGAGCGACGTCTGCTGAAGCCGAGTCTGGGCGAGCGAATTTCCAGACACCAGAGTCACAAGCAGCACGAGCCCAATGGCGCAGGAGTACGTGCGCGTGACGCGCTGTGATCTCAGACCGCGCGCTTTATCGGAGGATGAGTGATTTGGCGTATGACAGCACACTCTGCAGGATTGCCATCCGCAACATCGTTGCCTTCTAAATACTTATCCATGGAACAAACGTCCGCTACTCCTCCGTCGAGGCGGCCGCGCTACTTCGCCAACTTCATACGGCTACGCCGTCGCCCGCCCCACTTCGGCGGACACACTTCTGCGCGCGAGCTGAAGACGCCAGATGAAGAGCGCATACAGGATCAATGCGATCGGAATCGTGGGCTGTCCCTCCCTGAACTCGAAGATCCACCGCATTACGTCGAAGAGCAGGGAGTAAATCGTCAGCCAGAACGCAACAGTCAGGAAGGATCGTTTCCGAAGCACGATGCCGATGCAGACGACCGCAAGCACGAATCCAACGATCTGCTCGATCCACCAAAGGCGTGTTTGCGCCGCCAGCGCGAACCGATCGACTGGAACCGCAAAGGCGTAAATCCAGCCGCCAAGCGTGAGCAGAATGATTGCCAGCGCGACGACCGTTCGAAAAACATCACGGGGCAGGCGGTCCGCTGGCTCTGGCGCGACGACGGAAACGGGCGAAGTGGGATTCGTCATGTCGGTATGGTTGAAGAAGAGGACGAATTCAGAAGCGGTTTCCATGCCAGGCCTGTTTGCCTCAGGGCCCGGCGGCGATATTTCGCACCCGTGAAAGCAATGAGACTCTCTCGCGTCGTGCAGTGTCTACTTCTCGCTTCGGCGAGCGCGGTGTGTCTGCGATCCGCTGGCGCACAAACAGACGAGATCCAGGTTTACACGGGTGAGCTCGCGGCGCCCGGCGAGTTCAACCTCACCATCCATTCCAATTACACGCCGAAGGGACGTACCGTGGCTGACTTTTCAGGCGGCGTGGTGCCAGAACACTCACTCAACGGAGCCTTCGAGTGGGCCTACGGGATTACGAGTTGGTTCGAGGGAGGGCTCTATCTCCCGGTGTACACGATCACCCGCGATGGAAGTTTGCTCTGGGACGGCGCCAAGCTCCGCGCCCTTTTCGCCGTGCCGCACGCGGAGTCACGTCGCTTTTTCTATGGCGTCAACTTCGAGTTCAGCCGAAACTCGCGCGCGTGGGATCGCTCGCGCTACGGCGGCGAAATCAGGCCGATAATCGGCGCCCGGTCCGGTCACTGGGATTTGATCGCCAATCCCATCCTCGATACGTCGTTCGACGGTTTTAACCGGCTCGACTTCGCGCCCTCAGCCAGGCTTGCCTACAATACTGGTCCGTCATGGGCCGCTGCCATCGAGTACTACGGCGACTTCGGCGAGCTCCGGGATTTCTCCGAAGAAGACCGCGCTGTCTTCGCAGTAGGCGATCACTCGGGGAAATTCCTTGACGTGGAGGCGGGAATCGGCTTCGGTCTCACCGACGCCTCGGATAAACTCGTTCTGAAAACGATTTTCTCGCACACCTTTTAAGGAGCGACGTCCGCTACTGCTCCGCTACTTCAAATTAAGGAACGACGTCCGCTACTACTCCGCTACTTCAAACGCGCGCCCGCTAGTTCCGCCACCGCCGCGAGAGTGGTTTGCGCCGAGTTCAGTCCCAGCCTGAAATCCTTGTCGGAGAAAGTGGAGTACACATCTGTCGGTTGATGCCACGTCGGATTCCATCCGGTCCCGATCTGCGCGAGCCGCTCGTTCTCACGCAGGCTGATCGTCGGACAGAAATCCTTGAATGAATCCGAATCGGTGTTGCTCATTCTGTCGCCAACCGCTGCTGGATAATCCGTCGCGTAGCGATCGTTCGCGCGCCGGAAAAACCAAGCCATCTTCGCTGATTCATCGGCAAACTTGGACGCCCCCGCGAACTCGACGTTGACGTCCGCCTCGCGACGCTGTTCGCTGCTCACCTTTCCGTCGGGGCCAGGCATCCCGTGGTCCCACATCATCATGTCGTGCTGGACCATTCCAAGCCATTTCGGCTCCGGGTATTTCCCGGAGCCCTGTGGATTCTCGATCCCTTGCAACGCCTGACGCTGGGCGACGTAAGCCCGCGATCCGTTGAGGCCGGTCTCTTCATTATTCCACAGAATGAATCGAATCGACCGATCCGTCGTAACATCGGGGGACCTGAAAACCCTCGCCAGCTCCATCACCAGCGCCGCGCCCGACCCGTCGTCGTTGAGCGCGGCACCATACCCGTGACCGTCCATGTGTCCGCCGACGATGTACATCTCATTCGGATGTACATCGCCGATTTTCGTGCAGAACACTTCCTGGCGCTCACCCGGCGTGTCAGGCTCAATGTCGATTCTGCGCAGCGCAGTATCGGGTTGCAGCATCGGGTTCATGTTGACGCCCGTTGGAGCAACGTTGCCCTTGACGATGTTGCCGAACCGATCGTAGCGAATACCACTGTTCGCTGATGCCTCCCTGGCTACAAATGGACGACGCGCTGGCAGCGGAGGCAGACCCTGCGCCACGCGCGCCAGGCTGTCGAACCGGCGGGTGGAATCGTTTTGAACCTGGCGCCCCAGGAATTGATAGGTAATGCGCTCCGTGTTGTTGCAGCCGTAACTCTTTAGCTGTGCCTCGATCCAGTCGATCGCTGCTCTGTTGCGCGAAGTTCCCTGACGCCTGTCGCCGAACCGCTGGAGTCCGCGCAGCGTCGCCTTGTACCGCTCGAGATCGAGCCGGCTTACCAGCGTGCGAATCGAATCGCTCGCGGGTTGCGCGGTCGAGACGGAAGCCGCTGTCTGTCCGTCTGCATTGTTCCCGACAACGAGAAAGGCGCACGTGAGAGCGAACGCGTAATACCGGCGCATGATCATAGCTCCAGCAAATGTTGAGGAAGTAAAGGCTGCCAACGGTTTTTCCTACATTGGTAATGGACGGCGACTCAATCCACAGCAAGGATGCAGAGCGCACGCACCTAGATCGAGCGATCCGTGAGCGCGGTCTCGAGGGCATTCCATGCGAGCAGCGCGCATTTCACCCGCGCCGGAAATTTCGTGACGCCCGAGAGCGACCGCAGCGGTCCGAGGTTTTCGCTTGGCCGCGGGTTTGGCTGGCCGAGCAACAAGTCACGGAACTGCTTGCGGATTTCCTCGATCTCTTCTCTCGGCTTCCCCTTTATCAGTTGTGTCATCATCGACGCAGAGGCCTGAGATATCGAACAGCCTCTCCCCGAAAACTTCAGATCACTGACCGTGTCGCCATCGAACGCAACCTGCAGGCAGATCTCATCGCCGCACAACGGATTTTTCAACTCGACACTCGCGTCGGCATTCGTGAGCGTCCCCTTGTTCCTCGGCCGCCTGTAGTGGTCGAGTATCAGCTCCTGGTAAAGCGCGGAGACCTCCGCGGATATCTCAGGACGCGACATAAGCGAAGAGCTCGCGCGCTTTCAAAATTCCGTTCAGGAGCGCGTCGATGTCGCGCTCGTCGTTGTAGACGTAGAAAGACGCGCGTGCAGTCGCCGGGACGTTGAGCCTGCGCATCAGCGGCTGGGCGCAATGATGCCCCGCGCGAATGCAAACCCCTTCGCCATCCAGAACAGTCGCAAGATCGTGTGGATGCACATCCGTCATCGTGAAGCTCACCACTCCACTTCGAGACTTGACCGCCGGTCCGTAGATCTCAAGACCTTCTATCGATTCCAGACGCGCCTGCGCGGCCGACATCAGCGAACGCTCGTGCTCCAGCACGCGATTCATGCCGAGCGCTTCCAGATATTCCACCGCTGCGGCGAGACCAACTGCGTCTGCCGCATTGGGAGTGCCTGCCTCGAACTTGTGCGGCAGAACATTCCAGGTGGTGCGCTCATCACCCACGAACTCGATCATGTCGCCACCAGTCTGGTACGGCGGCATTTTCTCCAGCGTCGCGCGCTTCCCAATCAATCCGCCGACTCCCATCGGCCCCAACATCTTGTGGCCGCTGAATGCATAGAAGTCGACTCCAAGCGACTCGAACGAGACCGGCAGATGCGGCGCACTCTGCGCGCCGTCGCATACAGTCACTGCGTTGGAGCTGGTCCGGACCAGCTCGACGATATCAGCCACCGGATTGATCGTGCCGAGCGCGTTGGAAACGTGATTGAATGCGACGACTTTCGTCCGCGAAGTCAGTAGGCCCTTGAGACAATCGAGGTCAAGACGACCGTCGCTCGTAAGCTCGCAGACTTTGAGCTTCGCTCCTCTCTCGAGCGCGAGCTGCTGCCACGGGACGAAGTTCGCATGGTGCTCGAGCGCCGTCACGACGATCTCGTCCCGCGCCCCGACGTTCGCGCGTCCCCACGCGCTCGCAACCAGGTTTAGCGACTCGGTCGTTCCCCGAGTGAAGATCAGACAATCCGGATCAGCAAGCCCCAGGAATCGCGCAATTCGAGTTCGCGCCTGCTGATAGCAGTCTGTCGCTCGAACAGACAAGGCGTACGCCCCACGATGAGGGTTGGCGTTGCTTGTCTCATAGAATTCGCGAATGGCGTCGAGAACCGCCCTCGGTTTCTGAGAGGTCGCGGCCGAGTCGAGGTAGTGAAGGCCCGGATTGTTGGCGAGAATCGGGAAATCACCGCGCACTTTCATGGCACGCGCACCGCGGAGGTCTCATATCTCCCGTCGACGCGCTTGCAGCGAGGCCCGACGAGAATCGTGTCTCCCTCGAGACGAACCTGAAAGACGGGCAGCGGACTAGTCGCCGGGACCTGCTTTACTTCGCCGGTCTGACAATCGTACCGCGCCCCGTGCCACGCGCACTGCAGCGTTCCATCGGGAAGTAGATCTCCCAGCGACATCGAAAAGTGCTGGTGAGTGCATATGTCGCTCACGGCCGAGATCTGGTGATCGTGCCGAATCAGGCAGACCGCATCACCCGTCGAACGCACCCGTTGCAAAACCATTCCCTCACACAGCTCGGCTACCGTGGCAACGGCCTCGAACTCGGAATTGCCTCCAGTGGGCTCGAAAATCGCGCTGGAAGCCGCGCTCATTCGGTTGCTCCAGCGTACGCTAGCTGCAGTGCTGCGGTCATTCGCTAACCCGCCTAAGTGCTGACGAGACAACGGGATAGAGAGACACTTCTTCGCTTGACTATCCCGACAGAATTGCTTTAGATTGAATCTACGAAGGGAAGTACGGAAACGCCAAGGAGTGCAATGAGCTCGGGAATCGAGGCGCTGGTCAATCGCGAATACGCGTACGGGTTCGTCACCGACATCGAGACGGACACCGTCCCGCCCGGACTCAATGAGGACACAATCCGCCTCATTTCCGCCAAGAAAAACGAGCCTGCCTTCATGCTCGAGTGGCGGCTCAAGGCATATCGTCGGTGGCTCACGATGAAGGAGCCGCATTGGGGGAACGTCAAATATCCTCCCGTGGACTACGACTCACTCGTCTACTATTCCGCGCCGAAAAGCGTCAAACCGCTCCAGAGTCTGGATGAAGTCGATCCCGAGCTTCTTCGCACTTACGACAAGCTCGGCATCTCGCTCACCGAGCAGAAATTTCTTTCCGGTGTAGCGGTCGACGCGATCTTCGACAGCGTCTCCGTCGGCACGACGATGAAGGAAGAGCTCTCGAAGCACGGAATAATCTTCTGCTCCTTCGGCGAAGCCGTGCAGAATCATCCCGATCTCGTCGAGAAATATCTCGGCACCGTCGTCCCGCACAGCGACAATTTCTTCGCCGCGCTCAACGCTGCTGTCTTCAGCGACGGATCCTTCGCCTACGTTCCAAAGGGCGTGAAATGCCCGATGGAGCTCTCGACTTACTTCCGCATCAACAGCCGGAACACCGGACAGTTCGAGCGCACTCTCATCATCGCCGACGAGGGCGCATCGGTGAGCTATCTCGAGGGATGTACGGCGCCGAAGCGGGACGAGAACCAGCTGCACGCTGCGGTTGTCGAGCTCATCGCGCTGGATAACGCGTCGGTGAAGTACTCGACGGTGCAGAACTGGTACTCCGGCGACGCCGAGGGAAAGGGCGGCATCTACAACTTCGTCACCAAGCGCGGCAAAGCTGCAGGTGTGAACTCGAAGATCTCGTGGACACAGGTCGAGACCGGTTCGGCCATCACCTGGAAATATCCGAGTGTGATTCTTCAGGGCGACAACTCGGTCGGCGAGTTCTATTCCGTTGCCGTGGTCAACAAGAAGCAGCAGGCCGACACCGGCACCAAGATGATCCACATCGGCAAGAACACGAAGTCGACGATCGTCTCCAAGGGAATTTCCGCCGGCGAAGGCAACAACAGCTATCGCGGGCTCGTCAGAGTTCTGCCCAAGGCCGAGGGCGCGCGCAACTACACGCAGTGCGATTCAATGCTCATTGGCAACAAGTGCGGCGCGCACACCTTCCCGTATATCGAAGTACAGAACAGCACCGCGACTCTCGAGCACGAGGCGTCGACGTCAAAGATCGGCGAGGATCAGATCTTCTACTGCAAGCAGCGCGGAGTGAGCGCGGAGCACGCGGTGTCGATGATTGTGAGCGGTTTCTGCCGCGAGGTGTTCAAGGAATTGCCGATGGAATTCGCGGTTGAAGCGCAGCAGCTGCTCGGCATTACTCTGGAAGGAAGCGTAGGCTGATTCACTGACTCCAAATGGCCTTGCGCAATATTCTCGACAGAATCAGCGCTGCCTGGTCCTGGCTCCGCTCGGGACCCAGGACTCCGGGATACCCGTTCACGGCCAACTGGACGCTTTTCAGTCAGGCGGTTTACGCGATACAGACAACATTCAATCAATGGTTCCGTGCTAGAAATAAATGATCTGCACGCCGGCATCGGCGATAGGGAGATACTTCGCGGGATTACGCTCACGGTGAACACCGGGGAAATCCACGCGGTCATGGGCCCCAACGGGTCGGGCAAATCCACGCTCGCGCAGGTGCTCGCCGGAAATCCATCGTACGAGGTCACCGGCGGCACAGTCAGATACGATGGACAGAATCTTCTGGAGATGGATCCAGAAGTCCGAGCGCAGAACGGCATCTTCCTGGCCTTTCAGTATCCCGTTGAGATTCCGGGAGTATCCAACGCCTATTTCCTGCGCTCCGCCTACAACGAGATCCGCAAAGCCAATGGAATGGAAGAAGTCGATCCGCTCGAGTTCCTCGATCTCGTAGAGGAGAAGCTCAAGCTCGTGGACATGGATCAGGCGATGCTCTCGCGCTCCGTGAACCAGGGTTTCTCTGGCGGAGAAAAAAAACGCAACGAGATATTTCAGATGGCAGTGCTCTCGCCTCGACTGGCTATTCTTGACGAGACCGATTCGGGCCTCGACATCGACGCACTTCGCATCGTCGCCGAAGGAGTGAACAAACTTCGCTCGCCGGACAACGCGACCATCGTCGTCACGCACTACCAGCGTCTCCTCAACTACATCGTGCCGGACTTCGTCCACGTTCTCGCGAATGGACGCATCGTCAAATCAGGCGGCAAGGAGCTCGCCCTCGAGCTGGAACAGAAGGGCTATGACTGGCTTCAGAACTCCAGCGCATCGAAGGAACCAGCAGTTGGAGCGCGAGCTTGAAAGACACCGCAACACAAGAGTCTGCGAGGCCAAAAAAGGGCGCCGTCGCGGCCTCGTCAGCAGAAACCGGCAGACCAATCACGACCCGCGCTCCGGGCTCGATCGAAGTTTACCGCGCGGACTTCGATAGGCAGCATGCAGGTCCCGATTGGCTCAACGCACTGCGCAGTAAAGGCATTGCCCGCTTCGAATCACTCGGCTTTCCGACCACGAAAAATGAAGACTGGCACTTTACCAGCGTGGCTCCGATCGCCGAACAATCCTTCCATCTCGCGAGTGAAGGCGACGCGCCTGTCGGCGGCAGGAAAAACGCCTCCGGGATGATTGCGCGCTCCGACGTGGACCGCTTCGCCTTCGGGGAACGAGAATGGCACACGTTCGTATTCGTAAATGGTCTCTTCTCCGAGGATCTTTCATCGTACGCGGGACTCGGTAAAGGCATACACGTGAGCTCCCTGACCGCTGCGACTCGCAGTGGAACCGGTCGTCCGGAACGACATCTCGGTCGGATCGCGTCGTTCGAGCAGCACGCATTCACTGCTCTCAACACGGCGTTCATTTCCGATGGCGCGTTCATTGAGCTCCAGGCGAACGCAGAGGTGAAGCATCCGATCCACCTTGTCTTCATCTCGGCGGGTGATGTCGAAGCGGTATCGCATCCCCGAAACCTCATCGTAGCCGCGCCGAACTCACGCGCCTCGATAGTCGAGAGCTATGTATCGGTTGGTGAAAGCCGCTACTTCACCAACGCGGTAACCGAGATATCCCTCGGTGAGGGCGCACGCCTGGACTACTACAAGATCCAGCGCGAGAGTGAGAACGCTTTCCACGTTGGAACCACACAGGTGCGGCAACAACGCGATAGCCAGCTTCATTCGTTCTCTTTCGCGGTGGGCGGGTCGCTGGCGCGCACGAATGTCTACACATCGCTCGACGGCGACGGGGCGACGTGCACGCTGAACGGGCTCTACCTGGCCGACGGAAATCAGCACATCGATAACCAGACGAGCATCGAGCATATCGCGCCCAATTGTCCGAGCCACGAACTTTACAAGGGCGTGCTCGACGGTCGTTCACACGGCGTGTTCAACGGAAAGGTGTACGTCCATCCCGAAGCGCAAAAAACCGACGGCAAGCAGAGCAACAACAATCTCCTTCTATCGCCCAACGCGCGCGTGGATACGAAGCCACAGCTCGAGATATTTGCTGACGACGTCAAATGCACTCACGGAGCAACCGTCGGTCGATTGGACGACATCGCGATGTTTTATCTGAATAGCCGCGGAATTGGACCGGAGACGGCGCGTATGCTTCTGACCTACGCCTTCGCCGCCGACGTACTGGAGACGATCGAGCTCGAGCCGCTAAAAAAGGCGCTGGAAAAAATGGTGCTCGCTCGATTCGCGAATACTTCGATCTCTGCGTAAGGAACTGCAGCGAGTAGCGGTCAGCGGGCAGCGAATCGCCGGGAGCGTGTAGTGTTCCGTTGACCTTGCAGTTCCGCTCCAGTTGACCGTGCAGAGTTCCTCTCGCCTGGAGAGTCAGGGCTACGAGGACCTATCTCCCGAGCAGATACAGGATCACCACGATCACCATTACTGCCATTACAATCACGTTCGTAGGAACGCGACGTGGCGAGTCGGGGTCGAGATCCCCCGCGAGGATCGGGTGCTTGATCGTATTCCGGCGCGTATTGATGTCCTTTTCACGCTTGCTCGCTCCCACCGGCTCTATCACAGCGACGCCTAGCGGAAGTCGTTTCGTCGTGAAAGTTAGAATCGCGGTCCCCACTTCGACTTTGTCGCCTTCAGCGAGAGATCGTGGCTCAGCGAGCGTTGTCCCATTGACGACTGTCGGATTCACCCCGCACGGATGGAGAACGAACTTGCCATCCTCGGATCTGAGCTCCGCATGATTGCGCGAAACCGCCGGCTCACGGATCAGGATGTGACTCGCCGCGTCGCGCCCGATCGTCAGGAGAGAATTCCTGACAGGGTACGCCCGTCTCTCGAACTCGTATATGAGGTGGGCGCTGTCATCGCCCGGGGCTTGTAAGGCCATAAAAGCCATGGGATCTCCTGTTCCTTAGACGAGCAAGGGCTTGGGCAGGCTACATTAACCCTCTCGAAAAAGGGGGTAGAATTCCCCATGAAAAATGGACGCAGGGACTCGAACGGCGCGCCCTGACGGCGTATTATACCGCCAACCAATAATCCAACACCCCGGAGGGGGCATGGCTACAAAACTCGAAAAAACCCTGAAGCGCGAGATCGACATCGATGGGAAAGCCTATATGGTCGCAATCTCGCCGGAGGGCGTTAAGGTCACGCAGAAGGGCTTTCGGCGCGGTCCCGAGCTGACTTGGCGTGCGATCATCAGCGGAGAAGCCGAGATGAATCAGCAGCTCAAGACTTCGGTTGCAGCAACAGGCGGAGATTCGGGGGAGTAGGAACTACGGGTTGGCCTGGATGTTCGGGTTGCTTTGAACGTCCGACAAGTGCTCCTGGATAATCACCCATTTGCCGTTCCGTTTCTGGAACACTGCCGTCCACGCCCCGCCGATGACGTGATTCATCCCCATCGGCGTCAGGTGCGGTACGCGATAGGTGCTCGTCATCACCGCCGCGTCCGGAGCGAGCACATCGACTGTCATTGAGGTCCATTCCCACCGGGGCTGTCTCATGTTCTGGCCGACGTAGGTCCAGAAAGCCTGAATCGACTGCTGCAGCTGCGCTCGGGTGGTAGTGATGACTCCGCCGCTCGCTGAGATGACGCGCCCTTCTGTGGGGTAAAGACTCATAAGCCTGTTGACGACATCCGGCTTGGAGAGGTCATAAGTCCTGACCACGAGATTCTTCAGCGTGTCCGCGATCGCTTTCTTTTCGGCGCTCGACATGTCTGCGGCCGAACGTGGCGCGCATGCGCCCGCGACCGCGACTGCTACAAAGACCGCCGCAAGGCTGACGCGCCTCCGGGCTCGCGTCGAATGGTTCATATGGCGCAGCACACTCTGGCCGGAGAAGTGGTCACCGCAAACGAACGCTCGAGCATCGCCCATAGTATACTCTGCTCTCCGGGTTTGCGATGCGGCGACCACGCCAGTCCAGGAACAGAGACATTCGATGTCTCTGTCGGGTGACACACACGATTCGAAGGAGGGGTTAACCCCTCATAAGTCGCCTAAACGCTCGGCTTGGCGGTTGCTTCTATAGATGCCGCTGGCGCGAATCATATGTTCTTCGCCGGGGTAGCAGCGTTGTAGCGCAGTCATTTCCCGCCGATGGGAAGGAGTTTTTATGAGGAAGACTTATCTGTTGCTGGCAGGAGCGGGTGCTGTGCTCCTCGCAGCTTGCAGCGGTGACAAGAAGACGTCGATGAACGCGGATCTCAAGAACGACCTGGCTCTCGCCTCGTCGTCTGACGGAATCACGCTCGCCAACGCTTCGCCAAATCCGCCCCAACAGGTCGTCTCGGCGATCGAGCGCACCACGCCCCCTGCGCGCCAGGTGGCGCCGTCGACTCGTGTGAGAAAACACAAGCCGGCGCCGAAGGCTCCGCCACAGCTCGTGCACACCCAGGCGCCTGCGACCGTTGTCGCGGAAACTGAGCCGCAGCCTGCTGTTCAGCAGCCTGCCGCTGACCCGACGCCGGTATCCCCGCGCCCTCAGCCGGCTCAGGTAACCTTGCCAAGTGGTCCGTCGTCTGGTGGTGACAATGGCAGCATAGGACGTGGGTCAGGCGGTTCCATTTTGGGAACCATTCTCGGAGCGGTTATTCGCGGCGGTATCGTGGTCGGTGATGGCGACAATTGCGACCCGCGCAGCGAGGGGCATGGCGCCATAAACCAGCGCCTTCCATTTCCGATACCCGGAGGGGGCAGAATCCCCGGCGGCTACCCGAATTCGGGAAGAATTCCTGGCCGCATCGGTTCCGGATCGAGAATCCCGCGCTTCTAGCCAGACCAGGTATGCGGCCGATCGGGCCGCATACCCCTTTCTTGCTTTCGAGAACGACACATGACGAAAACCACTTTCTCGAGGATCGCTACTTCGGTCCTCTTTGCCGTTACGATTGGCTTGGGCGCCTGCAAGCGGGGTGACAAACCCGAGGACGCACTCGCCCAAGAGGACACATCGGACACATCGCTCGCCCACGACCTGAGCCTCGCGAACGCCGACACGATGGCGCAGCCGCAGCTGAAGGACGTCCCGGCAACGACGGCGACCATCGTCGCTCCGACGGAACCCGCTCCCAAAGTCCGCCAGCGTCAAACTCCGTCAGAGATCCTCACGCCTAGCCGAAATCCCCGCCGCGTCGCTTCCACGCCGCGCACCGCTCCCCAGCCTGTTGAAAAAGCGCCCGTCGTTACCGCGAGCGGAAATACAGTGACGGAAGGATCGAGCCCGGGTTCGACCCGTGGCTTCGGAACGATTGCCAGTGGCTCGGACATCTCTCTCTATTCCGGACAGCGCGTTTGCACGAACACTTATGCAGTGGGCGACAAGTTCACCGCCAGCGTAGCGGAATCCGTCGAAGGCACCAACGGAGTTGCAATCCCGGCAGGTGCAACGGCAGTCATCGAGCTTACTTCACTCAAGCGCAGTGAAAACGCAAACGACAATATCTCGATGGAGTTCGTCGTTCGCTCGATCACCTTCAACGGAACGACCTATCCGATAAACGCCAACGTGACGTCAGCGCAGGTCGACAAGGTTCGTAACGGCGATGCCAGCAACGACGGAAAGAAGGTCGCCACGGGCGCAATCATCGGCGCTATCGCCGGCCAGATCTTCGGGCACCATACGAAATCGACTGTGATCGGTGCAGCCACTGGCGCTGCCGCAGGCGCGGTGGTCGCAGGAGCCACTGGCAAATACGACGGCTGCGTGCCGAACGGTGGACGCATCTCGCTCAAATTGACCCAGCCGATTACGGTGCAGCAATCGGTCTGATTCGCCGCTCCTTCAAAACATCAAAGCCGCGCTCGAAAGAACGCGGCTTTTTTCTTGGCCGTCCAATCGTCCGTGCCTGATGCTACTCTGCGTAGCTCAGGGCGATCTTGCGACCATAGTATATGCCGAACCCGGTGCCTACCATGCTCACAATAAAGGCTGCCGCAAAGCCGAAATGCGCGCCGAGATACCAGCCAGCGTAGCTCCCAATTGTCGACCCGATAAAGCCACCGAGTTTCCCCATACCAGATAGACGAGTATTGGGAGGCTTAAGGCACGCTCCGCGGCCTCACGAGCCTCGGTCCAAGCATTGAATCCAACAGAGCTATTGTAGCTTCTTCAGCATATCGACCGCGTGAAGATTCGTTGGGTCGAGCCTGACGGCTTTCTGATAGTTCAGAGTCGCCAGTTGCTTGTCCCCGCTCACCTGATACGCTTCTGCCAGGCTGTCAAAGGCGTTTGACGATGCCGGGTACGCAACTGTATTCAACTTGAAGACCTCAATTGCCTCGCTCCTCTTATGATCACCGGAGAGGAGCTGATATCCCAAAGAGTTCAATTCCGATTCACTGAGGTCATACGTCGTATCATTGCCAGCGCGCGCGGACTCATACGTCCTGACCGCGGTAGCGAGCCCTTGTCTTCTGATCGTCTCGTACATCGCCTCTGCGATCGAGCGTTTAGGAAACGTATACGGCGTACCATGCAGGATATTCATGATTGCGTCTGCTATCTCGAGGCGTTTGCTGTTTCCTCTGTTGGTCAAAATGATGATTGTCGTTTTCTCATTCAGCCGCCGCTCGATCAGTGCTCGGTAGCCACCCGTCGCGCCTTGATGCCAAACAAATTTCTGGCCGTTCTGATACTCAATGTTCCAGGCGAACCCATAAGTTGATAAGCCGACTGCTACGTGACCCGGCGTGAACGCTTCGGCGAGCGTTGACTGGCTCACCAACCGATCCGTGTACAATACCTGATCCCACTTCAATAGATCGTCGACGGTGGAGTACATACCGCTGCTGCCCGTCATCAATGCGTCATCGTCGGCGAGATTGCCGAACTGGTCGTATGCCGTTGCAACCAATCGCTTGTCGAGCGGCGAGCCGTCGTACACGAACGTACTGTGCATCCCGCATGGTCCCAGGATGTGCTCGGTCAGGAAATCGGCGAAGCGCTGTCCCGAGATTCGCTCCACTACTACCGCGAGCAAGACGTAATTCACGTTACTGTAACGGTATTTCTCACCAGGTCTTGAAACAAGAAAATCCGGCTTCGAGAGTCGTCGCAAAACTTCGTCATTGGTAAGCCGCGGGTGATCGATTCCGAGATCTCCAACATCCGGGATACCTGACGTGTGATTCAGCAGATGCCTTAGCGTGATCCCCTTCAGGGGCCCGCTCAGCTCGGGAACGAATTTCGAAACGAGATCGTCATAGCCGAGCTTGTGCTGCTCAGCCAGCATCATGATTGCCATCGCCGTGAACTGCTTTGCAACAGAGCCAATGTTGGAAATCGTCACCGGCGTAAACTGCCTGTGCGATTGGAGGTCACCATAGCCAAAGCCCTTTCGATAAATCGCCTTGCCGCCGACCGCCACGATGATGCTTCCCTGGAATTGACCGCGTTCATGCATCGCTGTCATGAGGCGATCGATTTCACGTACCGTGGGAGGGGTCTGCGCGAGCAGACCCACTGGGAGAGCGAGCAACGGGCAGAGTATGCGGTTCACAATACGAGCAGACTTCCGCACCATGGAACTCCGTTCAGGTTGAGTCTCAATAAACATTGGATGGCAATCGGGGGAAATTGGTTGTGGTGGCATTTCCGGTTTACTCGAGCAGCTAGGCAGCACATCGGCGGAACGTTGACTAGTTTTCTAAACAGACAGGGGTGCCACGCTGATAGATACTTCGCCACCAGTTCGGTGGCGGCGCGCGGCTGAGAAAGTCCCTCAGAACCTGATCCGGTTAGTACCGGCGTAGGGAGTCGAACGATGGAAACAGCAGGAACGGCGCAGGCGCCCGCAGGGCTTCCTGCCACGCCGAGCGGAGCTAACGGCTCCAGCGGGCCCCGGAGAGCCCCGGCGGCAACCCAGATGCACTACGCCCGCAAAGGTGACATCACCGATGCCATACGATTCGTCGCTGAGCGGGAAGAGATTTCGCCCGAGCTCGTGCGCGACGAAATCGCGATCGGTCGTCTCATCATTCCCGCGAACGTGCACCATCTCGCGGGTGCGCTCGAGCCAATGGCAATCGGCAAGGTGTCGCGCGTCAAGATCAACGCCAACATCGGAAACTCGCAGGTCTCGTCCGACATCGACGGCGAGATCGAAAAGCTTCGGATCGCTGTGAAATACGGTGCGGACACGGTGATGGATCTATCGACGGGCGGCAACATTGATGGAATCCGCCGCGCTATCATCGCCGCCTCCACCGTCCCGATCGGAACCGTGCCTATCTACCAGGCGGTGCAGGGCGGCCCCGACGGTAAGTGGGACAAAGAGCTCGAGGAGCTCACCGCCAACGATCTGCTCGACATGATCGAGCACCAGGCAAAGCAAGGCGTGGACTACATGACGCTGCACGCCGGAATACTCATAGAGCATCTGCCGCTCGTGCACGGACGCATAACTGGCATCGTGAGCCGCGGTGGTTCACTGCACGCGGTCTGGATGATGGCGCACCGTAAACAGAACCCACTGTACGAGCACTACGACGACGTGCTCGACATTCTTCGCCAGTACGACGTGACCATCTCACTCGGCGACAGCCTGCGCCCGGGATGCATCGCCGATGCAAGCGACCGAGCCCAGTTCGCTGAGCTCGAGACCCTCGGCGAGCTCACGAGGCGCGCGTGGGCCCGTGACGTACAAGTGATGGTCGAAGGTCCCGGCCACATACCGATGGACCAGATAGAGATGAACGTCCGTCGCATGAAAGAAGTCTGCAGCGAGGCGCCGTTCTATACCCTTGGTCCGCTCGTGACGGACATCTCTCCCGGATACGATCACATCTCGAGCGCGATCGGCGCCGCCATGATCGGATGGTTCGGTTCCGACATGCTCTGCTATGTCACACCCAAGGAGCATCTCGGCTTGCCAAACGCCGAGGACGTCAGGCAGGGTGTCATCGCCTACAAGATCGCCGCGCACTCGGCCGACGTCGCGCGTGGCCGCAAGGGCGCACGCGATCGCGACGACGCGCTTTCACGGGCGCGCTACAAATTCGACTGGAAAGAGCAGTTCCGGCTAAGCCTCGACCCGGAACGCGCGCAGGAGTACCACGACGAGACCTTGCCAGCCGAATACTTCAAGAGCGCCGAGTTCTGCGGGATGTGCGGGCCCAGGTTCTGCTCAATGCACCACTCGAGAACCATCGAAGAGGGAATTGCGAAGATGGCATCGGAGCTTGCTGCGACCTGAGTCCGATCGCGGTTGCGAGCGACGGGATTTTGTCCGGGGCATCGCGCGATCACTTGGCTGCACGACGTGCCTGATTATCGGGGCGACCGCCTGCGTCAATCTCCACGCACCCAGTGATGGGCCGAGACGCATGCCTCCTGTCGTGGTGTCGAGACCTGGCGAAGACGCACCCGTTCGCCTCGACATGCGACCGATGCTTCCGTCTGACTCCGCGTACTTTCGCGCGCATCCGTTGATGGTACCGGTGGACGGAGTCGAACCGTCGGAGCTCACCGATACGTTTCACGAAGCGCGCAGTGGCGGAAGGATCCATATGGCAACCGACATCATGGCGATGCGGGGCACTCCAGTTCTGGCAGCCGCGAATGGACGCATCGTCAGGCTTGGAAACGGCGGGGCAGGAGGCATCTCGATTTACATCGCCGACGCCAGCGGGCGGTACGTCCACTACTACGCGCACCTGATGGGATACGCACCCAACGTGGTCGAGGGACTGCAGGTTCGCGAAGGAGATGTAATCGGATTCGTCGGCAGCACCGGGAATGCGTCGCCGGACGCGCCGCATCTTCACTTTCAGGTTATGCGCAGCGATGCGAACTACTGGAACGGCACGCCCCTGGATGTCCGTGGGTTCATGACCAAACCCGGGCGGATGCGAAATTGAACGGCAAAGAGCGTGCGGAGCTGCGCGCAGAGGCGCATCATCTGACACCGACGGTGCACATTGGCCAGCACGGCCTCACACCTTCAGTGATAAGTTCTCTCGACGACGCGTTGCGAACGCGCGAGCTGGTAAAAGTGAAGCTCGGTACGCAGGACGACATCAAACCGAAAGACGTCGCGAACTCTCTGGCACTGGCGACGAACGCAGCCGTAGTGCAGGTCATTGGCCGAACAGCCACGCTGTTCCGTGAAAACCCGGCCAATGAGAAGCATCAGGGAGATCTTCCACCATGGCGGAAATGACAACGCGCGAGCGATCGGCGATTCAGCTGGAGGGTTAAGTGGGAGCCGCAGCAGCAGTGGCGATCATGAGAAGGCGAGAGCAGGAAGTCGTCGACGATTTTCGCACGGCAGGCGCGATTTCGCCCGAGCCCGCGCAAACTCTCGATCATGCTTCTTCTTTTTGCGGGCGTGATGCTTGGAATCATCAAGCGATGAGACTGTGGTTGATATTAAACCCAGCGGGTCTATTTTTCGCAAAGGAATCGCTTGTCGTGCCGACGCGAAACACTGCGACGCCGTCGAACACTCAGAGTAGACATGCCTTACGTCATAACTGAAGCCTGCAAGAACACGAAGGACCGCGCGTGTGTCGACGTCTGTCCGGTCGACTGCATCTATGAGGGCCCGGACCAGTTGTACATCCATCCCGACGAATGCATCGACTGTGGCGCGTGTGAACCGGAATGTCCGGTGACCGCGATTTTTCCGGAAGAGGATGTGCCAGCGAATCTGAAGGATTACGTTCAGATCAACCGCGAAGTATTCAAGAGCGAGAACCCTCCCGGAAGGCCGAACCGTTAGTGACGCCTCCCATCGTTCCCGGAAAGAACGGCATGGCCACCGTGCTGCTGTCGCATCCTTCCGGCAGCTCCGCGGATGTATACCTGAATGGCGCGCACGTAACGTCCTGGATTCCGGCGGGCGGAAAGGAAGTGCTGTTCATGGGGAAGACGGCCGCGTTCGCGCCGGGCGATCCGATACGTGGTGGCATACCGGTCGTGTTTCCGCAGTTCGCCAACACTGGTCCACTTCCACAGCACGGGTTTGCGCGGAAGTCAGAGTGGCAACTGGCCGAGAATGCAGAAGCTTCAGACGACCCATCTTCAGTGAAGCTCGTTTTGACTGACGACCATCGGACGCGCGAGCTCTGGCCCTACCATTTTCGCACCGAGCTGACGGCGAGCATCGACGAGAAGACGCTTCAGGTAAAACTCGACGTCTTCAACACTGGCGATGAAATCTTCAGCTTCACCGCCGCGCTGCATACGTACATTGGCATCGCTGACATTCGCGAAACCGCGATCCGAGGGTTCAGTGGCAAATGGTACCTCGACAAGACGCAGGGCGGAAACGAAACGAAGGACGAGGCGAAGAAGCTGGTGATCTCCGACGAGACTGATCGCGTTTATCTCAAGGCGCCAAAAAAGGTCGAAGTCGAAGACCGCGGCAACGAGCGCCGCATCGAAGTACGTGCGGCTGGGTTCAAGGACGCCGTGGTGTGGAACCCGTGGGCCGAGAAGGTGACCGGCTTCATCGGACTCGATACCGAAGACTATCTAAGGATGGTTTGCATCGAGGCGGCCCAGATCGGGTCGCCCGTCGAGCTGAAGCCTGCGGGGTCGTGGAGCGGCTCACAGTCCCTGGCGATGGTGTAAGTGCCGATCTTCCGCCCGTCTGCTTTCAGATGGCAGTGCGACAAATGCGGAGTGTTCTTCGGCGCGGGGAAGGGAGGTGTATGTGAATCGTGCAAGCGCGCACTGTGCGATTTCCATCTGCACGGATCTTTTTTCGCCAAACTGAAGTCCCGTTTCTCGAATGACCGGCCGTTCTGCGTCGAGTGCAGAGCGACTATCAAAACCGTCTAAAGAATCCCGTCGCCCAGACAGCCCCCCTGCCCTCCATCACCACGCTCTTGATCCAGAAAGCGATCAATAGCACCGCGTATTGGAGGAACGTGCTGATCTCGCTCCTGAAAGCTTCGCCCCAGTGGTGGTCGCCGACGGCACGCGGCTCGCCCGGCGGTCGCGGCAGCCAGCGCGGAGTCTCGTTCTTGTAGTCGAGGTACTCGCGCCCGAAGATGGATTCGAGAACCCCTTCTTCGTAGCGCACTATCAGCTCGTACTCGAGGGCGAACAGTAGCACCGCTATCGGAAGAAACCAGAGCACGCCCGAGATAGTGACGAACCCGATCCAGATGAGAAAGTTGCCGTTGTAGAGAGGGTTTCTGCTCCACGCAAAAATCCCGTAAGTCACGAGCCGCTGTACGTCGCGGGAGCGTCGTCGGGTGACAGTGCCTGCCGCGGCGACGCCGGCGAGCCTGATAGCCTCACCAATCACGATCAGCACGAGGCCGATCTCCCACCGAAACGGAGATGTGGATCCGGGCAGTATGAGAGGGATGCCGAGGAAAAGGAGCGGCAGCCACCCGCGATGACGAAAAAGAACGCCGCCGATCTGCGCCGGAATAGACTGCTCGGCGGGGCTGCGTCTGTTTTGCGAGGTGGGATCGCTCATTTTTCGCGCGACCGCTCGAGGGGCGACATACGAGACGAAGTCAGCGCTGGCCGGCGGGGGCTTCTTCCCAAGGCGCGAAGAGAGTCCGCCATTGATCCGGCACGGGAATCGGTTTGCCATCCGGCGACACTGTGACGTAAACGATCGAGGCATCGCAAACGACGGCGTCGCGCTGATTGCGCACCACCTGCTTCACGATGAAGCTCGTGTTGCCGACGGACAACAACCCGGTCTGGATCGAGAGGTCGTCTCCAGGGAAAGTCTGCGCCTGGTAGGACGCTTCGACCTTTCGCACGACGGCCCACAAACTGGTCCTCATGTATTCGTCGTACGACATGTGACGTTCGAGCGCCGACCATCGCGCTCTCTCCAGCAAGACCAGCATGTGAGCGTGGTTCACGTGTCCCACGGAGTCGCAATCGCTCGGATAAATGTGAACCTTGAACTCTTCTGTCATTTTGTCGTCGAGTGAATGTGTGACGCTCGGAAACTTAACGAGGCCGGGGCCTGGCACCATTCACGCACTAGATTTCGGCAATGCCTCCAGGCCAGCCCGAGGGCGCGCTCTACCTCGACACATCAGAGCAGGTAGATCGCTTCCTCGATGAAATCTCGGGAGCGAAGGAAATAGCGCTGGATACCGAAGGCGCCAGTTTTCACCGCTTCCTCGATCGTATTTATCTGCTCCAGCTTTCCACTCCCGGTCGGAGCGCGATCATCGATCCGCTTCCCATTGGATCGCCCAAAAGACTTGGCGCGCTACTGGAGGACAAATCGGTTCAAGTGGTTTTTCACGACGCCGATTACGACCTGCGACTGTTGCACCAGGATTACGGTTGGCATGTCACGAACATCTTCGATACCCGCATCGCCGCGCAGCTGCTTGGCATCAAGTCCTTCGGACTCGCCGCCCTGCTCGAGCAGTACTTCGACGTCAGGCTCGACAAGAAGCACCAGCGCGCTGACTGGTCGATGCGGCCCCTTCCAGCCGATATGCTCGAGTACGCAGCACAGGACACGCGCTACCTGCTTCAGCTAAGAGATCG
Source organism: Gemmatimonadaceae bacterium (assembly GCA_050733435.1). Classification (GTDB taxonomy): domain Bacteria; phylum Gemmatimonadota; class Gemmatimonadetes; order Gemmatimonadales; family Gemmatimonadaceae; genus UBA4720. The sequence goes on from JBOHTB010000091.1 coordinate 54,868, forward strand.
GATGAAGGCCGATCTCGAGCGCCGCGGGCGTCTGCACTGGGCACGCGAAGAGTTCGACCGCCTCGAGGGCACCCGGTGGGAAACGGAAGAAAGCATGGAAGGGTTCTTACGGCTAAAGGGAGCGCGCGATTTGTCGCGGCGCGAGCTCGCCATCCTCCGCGAGGTCGCGAACTGGCGCGACGCAGTCGCGGCCCAGCTCGATCGCGCAACTTTCAGGGTGATGGGAAACGAGACACTGTTCGAGCTCGCGCGCCGGGCGCCGAGAAATCCCACTGAGCTGAGCTCGATCAAGGGAATGCCGAAGGGGATGATAGAACGCGCCGCCCCGGACATCATCGCGGCGGTCCTTAGAGGAATGGAAGCACCCGAAGCGGAGCTGCCCAAATTTCCGCGCGGTCAGCGGTGGAACAAGGATCGCGACTTCGACGACAAGGTGGCCAGGCTCAAGTCAGTGAGGGACGCAGCGGCGGCGCGCCTCGAGCTGGATCCGGGCGTGCTGTGCTCGCGCGAGCGACTCGAGAACATCGCGCGAAGTAATGCGAAAAGCGTCGAAGATCTAACCGCGGTTCCAGACATTCGCCGATGGCAAATCGAGGAGATGGGCGAGGGATTCATCCGCGCATTGCGGCCGCAGGCAGCATAGCGGCGCGCGGCCGACGCGTTAGCTGCCTCCGGGAAACTGAAATACGAATCGCTGCTTCATGCGTGTCGCCACCGGACAATCGCCGAGGCGCGCCGGATGGTACCGCGTTTTCTCCAGGGCTTCGACAACCGAGCTCACGAATTCACGATACGTGGCCGAGACAAGATCGATGGATTCAGGTGCGATCACGCCGTCCGACTGCACGGTGAAGTCGACCGTCACGCTATCACCGACTCCAGCCAGATTCGCGCGGAACGGATAGCTCGCATTGACGCCGGTCGCCGGCATCGCAGCGGACGCGAAAGGAGCGCTGTACCGGGGAACCCTCGCCTTGAAGATGTCGCGCGGTGTAGCAGCTGTATCCGATCCAGCCTCGGGAGCGAGTGTCGCCACGAGCGGAATAGAATCAATGTTTCCGAGCCAGGGAACGTCCTGATCGCGAGCCATCGCCTTGAGCGCCGTGCGCATGCTCTCCGCCAGATCCGGCGTTAGGGTCTCGTCGACTATGACCGGGTCGGAAAGCGTGCCGTTTCCGCGCGCGGTAAAGTAGGCGATGGTGCCAAGGCTCATGACTCCTCCCGCGCATCGCGTTCCGATTGAGTCGCACGGCTCCCAACCCATCACCACGCTCAAGGGAAGCGTTCGCGGCGGCTTGAAGAATCGCCGGAAAGCTTCGGCGAAGAGTCCTTCGAATTCGGGCGTCAGCTTCGTGTCCGATTTCTCAGGAGTGACACTCAGCCTCACGATGGTCTCCAGCGAATCAGTCGCGCGGAGTGTGTCTAGACATCCGACGCCTTCTTCCACTGCGGTTTGGCCCGGACCTCGTGGTACACGCGAGGGCGAAGCAGTTGTCGCGCATGCCAGCGCCGCGAGGAGGATCGTCGTTCTGATTGCAGATTGAAACGATAACGCCGGTTTTTTCCGGGTCGGGCCGCGCCGAGGCACGTTAGAAGCCGAGGTAGGCTCTCACGCGAGGCTCCATCTTCTCGGGAGTCCAGAAGGGCATCCAGACCAGGTTGACTTCCACCTTCTCGACGCCAGGTATCGTCTTCACTTCTTTCTCGGCGTTGGTCATCAGCTCGGGACCGGATGGACAGGCGGGCGAGGTGAGCGTCATATCGACCTTGACCGTGGACCCATCCACGGCGATGCCGTAGACCAATCCGAGATCGATGATGTTCAGCTGGAGGTCGGGGTCTTTGACGCGCCGAAGCGCGAGCTTGACCTGATCCTCGCTCACTGCTCCGCCGGCTGCTTCCGACTCCGTGGCACTTCGGGTCGGGCTCGCAAAACCGTCATTCTCGTCGTCCATAATTGAATAATCCCGGGTCGACAGCCCCAAAACAAGAGCGGGCGCTTTGGGCGCCCGCATCTGGTATCAACTGATTTGGTGCTTGTCCGTCGCGACTAGTGGCCCTTGGAGCTGCTCTTCTTTCGAGTGGATGATTTCTTTTTGCTCGACGATGCCTTTGCGTGGCTCTTCGATGTCGAGCTGGCAATCGTGTGGTGTTTCGATGTCCCGTGACGACGTCTCGAGGCGCGGCGCGGAGGCGGGTTCCAGCCCACTTCGCGGTCGGCGCGGAATTTCGAGGTCCGCGACGCAACAGCATCCTCGTCGGTTATCGAGAGAACAGCAGCGTCGGAGAGGTCCGCGCGCACGTCCGAAATCACCTTCGCCGGGCGCAGAGCACGAGCCGCGTGAACGCGATTGGTAAGGAGGATCACGAACATCTGCCGCTCGGGATCGATCCACATCGAGGTCCCGGTGAAGCCGGTGTGCCCGTACGCGGTCGGTCCGAGGTACCGGCCAGATCCGTAGTCTCCATCGGCCGTGTCCCAGCCGAGCGCGCGGTGACCGAAAGCTCTCGAGATGAAGAGATCGACGGTGGGCTTGCTGACGATCTGAACTCCGTTGTACTCACCACCATTCAGCATCATCTGCGCAAACACCGACAGATCAGCGGCGGTGCTGAAGAGTCCCGCATGTCCCGCGACTCCGCCGAGGGCGTACGCGTTCTCGTCGTGAACTTCACCCTGCAGTGGATACCCTCGGGGCGGGGCCACTTCGGTGGGTGCTATGCGATACCGGAGCGAATCCGCCGGCCGGAACATCGTTTCGTTCATTCCAAGCGGCTGGAAGACGCGTCGATCCAGGAATTTGTCGAGCGGCTCGCCGGTCACGACTTCGATAAGCATTCCGAGGACGTCGGCGCCGATATCCGAGTAGATGTACTGCGCGCCGGGACGCCCCTCGAGCGGAGTGCTTAGGACGAGGGCTCTTGCTTCGAGCGGATTCTGGGCGATGCGCCAGATGTCGCGTCCGGCCGGGAGTCCCGAGGTATGCTCGAGGAGCATTCGGATGGTGACCTTGTCCTTGTCGCCGCCGCCGAAAGTCGGGATGTAGTTAACGACGGGGTCGTCGAGGCCAATTTTTTTCTCATCATAAAGGATCATGATGCCCGTAGTAGTACCGACGACCTTGGTCAGCGAAGCGATGTCGTAGATGGTCCGCTGGGGATCGACCGGCGCGCTGCTGCTGCTCCAGGAGAGATTGCCGAACCCTCGCTCGTAGACTGCTGCACCATTTCTTCCTACCACCACTGTAGCGCCGGGATAGCCCCCCGCCTTGATTCCACGCTCGACGACGCGCTCGATGGCGCTCAGGCGATTGCTGGACATGCCGACGTCAGCCGGTGACTTGACGGGCAGGCCATCGCCGGCTCGTGTCACCGTCAGTGCGGTAAGAATTACTCTTAGCAACGCTAACTCCTTTGACTACTTTGATTTATACTGCCCGCGACAGCTGAAGTTCCGACCCGGCCGGGATTAGACCTCCGGCTTCGCGGTTGGCGAGGTTTACGTTTGCAAACGATTGCACAGTATGAAAGTCACCGTAATGCGCAAGGAAACTTTTATCTGATGTGGTGTGACTAAGAATTCGTCCGAGATGCCATTCGACCAGCTCGACCTCAAGCGCGCGATTGCAGGCGACGAGAGGGCGATGCAGCGACTGTGGTCGCAGCACGCGCCACACATTGACGCAGTCGTGCGCAGGCTTTGCGGAGATCCGGAGCTGGCCGCTGACGTCTCGCAGGAGGTCTGGATGCAGATCTTCAGAGCGCTCCCGAGCTACAGAGGGGACTCGCAATTCGGAACGTGGGCTCATCGGATTGCGGTCAACCGGACCTTGAACGCTCTGCGCAAGATCAGAAGGCTGGCCAAACTCGAGGTCGACATCGAGGATGATTCCGCGTTCACGGAAATGGATAGCGACAGAACGTTCATCGCGGAATCCATTGAGCAGGCGATGGGAAAACTCTCGCCGGGGGCGAGAGCGGTGTTCGTGCTTCACGACATTGAAGGTTATACGCACGGTGAGATCGGAGAGGAGCTCGGAATCACACCGGGCGGATCGAAATCTCAATTATTCAAGGCGCGGGCCAAGCTGAAAAGGCTGCTCGCGCATTTAGTGGACGATGATTCGACACCAGTCGCAGGAAAGGGGAAAGCAAATGTCGCACCTGTCTGAAGAGCAACTCGATCAACTGATCGCCAAAGAGCGGGCGCGCGAGACGGCACCTCTCAATGATTGGCAAACGATCGCGGCTCGTGCCCGTGAAGAGGGAATTATCCATGGAGCGGAATCGCGGTCATGGTATGCGGGCCAACCATGGTTGCGGGTAGCGGCGGCGGTGCTGCTCCTCATCGGAGGTATCGCCATAGGCCGGTCTACTGCCTACCCGGCGGCCACCGAGCTGGGCGCACCTTCTGCCGCAGACGGATCCAGCCAGGGACCGTTGCCGGTGACGAATGGCGTCGCGAGCCGACCCCGGTCCGGAGCAAGCTTTGCCTCCGTTGACGACGCGTCAGAAACGCTGGAGCGGGCACTCACTGACTACCAGCGCGCCTCTGCCTTTCTCGCCGCAAATTCAGCCGGGCCGACGACCGTCGATAGCGCCAGGATTTATTCGGTTAGACTTGCCGCGCTCAATCAGGTTGGGAACGCGATGGAAAGCGCGATCAAGACCGCGCCCCACGATCCGGTGATTGCTCAATACTATCTCGCTACGATGGGCGCCCGAGTCGCGACGCAGCAGCTCGCCGCGCGGCCAGTCGGGCTCGCGTTGAAGGGGTTCTAGACGATGCTGGGGGGAGGAGGGAAAGTGCTGGGTTTCAGGAAGGGTTGTGCGACGATGTCGCTCCTGGCGGCGTTCACATTACCCGCGGTCGTCGTCGGTCAGGAGACTCCTGAGCCGCCGTTGCTACCGGCCGAGGCGCCGACCGGATGGTTTGGCGTAAGGATCTCGGACGAGGCAATCCTCAACGAGAGCGGCGCCGCGTTCTTCGACAAGTATCCCGTCGTCAGCAACGTCGATGCAAACTCGCCCGCGGCAAAGGCTGGGGTCCGGCCGGGCGATGTTCTTCTCACTTTCAATTCGCACGACATGCGTGGTGGCTCTCTCCAGCTCAGTAACTGGCTGAAGCCCGGGGCGCCTTTTGAGCTTCGTCTGCGGCGCAACGGCGCGGTGCGCGTCGTACATGGTATTCTCGGTCGACGTCCTGAAGGCTGGGAGTCGCTCATGGTGGTTCAGGTATCTCCGGTCGAGCAGGTGTTGAGACGAGGTATGGAAGCACCCGCGCCTCCGGAACCAGGATTTCAGGAGTCGGGGCTTGTCCGGGTGAGGACCGGGGCTTCATCTCCGCCGCGGCTTCCCTCGGTGCTCGTACCGGCTCTGGGTCTGGGGCGCGGGATCTATCCCTTTGCCGGCGCCGAATTCACCGCGCTCAACAGCGATCTCTGCGACGTACTGGGCGTCAGTCCAGGCGGTGTGTTCGTGACGAATGTCGTCGAAGGATCCGTCGCGCGCGACGCAGGCCTCCGTGCGGGCGACGTGGTAGTCATGGCCGACAATATCAAGATCGAGAACCCGATCGACCTCGTCCGCGCCATTCGCAGCGCCGACGACCGATCAATCAGGCTTCAGGTCATTCATAAGCGAAAGCCGGAGACGGTCGTTCTCAAATGGTAGGCTGAGGAGCGATCAAGGCGCAGGAAGCTTGCGCGTCTCCGGCACGAGCGACGCGTGAATCGCGATCGCGGCCACCGCTCCACTAGCCGCCGCGCCGATTGCGATCTGTGGTCCGGGTGTTATGTCGCCAGCGGCGAAAACATTTCTGACCGACGTGTGATTGTGCTCGTCGATGACGAGTCGTCCCAAGTGATCCCGCTTGCAACCCAGTTGCGCGCCGAGATCGTCCGCTGGATACTGACCGATCGCGAAATAGAGCCTCTCGCAGTCGAGCGACATCCCGCCCTCGAGCTCGACACCGGTGATCTCTCCCGACTTCGACACCACGCAGCGGACAGGCTGGTCGAGCACAGGGATGTTCAGTGCCTTGAGCTGATCGAGCAACCGTTGCTCCATGTCCGGTGGATCGCCATTCGTGCAAATGACGATTTTGCGTGTCCAGGTCGTTAGAGCGAGCGCCATTCCAACAGCCTTCCGGCCTTTGCCGACTACGACGGTCTTCCTGTCGCGCGTCTCATATCCGTCGCAGTCGGGGCATACGTGAACGGTTTCCCCGTAACACCGTTCCAGCCCGGGTATCGCTGGCCAAACGTCCCTGATTCCGATCGCCAGTAAAATCCGATCAGCCTCGATGATTGCTCCTTCACGGAGTTTCACCGCGAAGAGCTCGCCGGTCTCGTTCACGGCCTCGTCCACCACTCCACCCACGAACTGGACGCCGTAGCCCGCACCCTCTTCTCTGCCGAGGGCGCGCAGCTGGGGAGATCTGATGGCTTGATGACCGAGGTAGCCATTTATTCCGCGCGTTTCCCAGTTGCGCGGGTCCCCTGAGTCAATCACTACTACCTTATGTAGGTAACGCGCCAGCCACAGGGCGGCGCAGAGCCCGGCCGGCCCGCCGCCAACAATTGCAACGTCGTATCTTGCGGTCATGCGCGACGCCGGGGTGCAATTTCGATTCCCTGCTTCGAGATCTGCGATCTTGCCAGCCGCTGCCTCGTAATGAGATCGTGTCGCTTGAGCGACGCGCATCGTTCGTCTAGCTTCGAACTGTAAGCCGATTCACCTTCTCGTGGACAGATGAAAGTCGCAGTCCTGGATCCATCCAGCGGAATTGCTGGCGATATGTTCCTCGGTGCGCTCGTCGACGTCGGTCTCGACCGCGAGTGGCTCGAGCATCTGCCGTCGGCGCTCGGCATTCCGGAAGTGAAAGTTCGAATCGGAGACGTCGAGCGCTCGCACGTCCACTGCGTGAAAGTCGATTTCGACATTCCGCCGCAGCCGCATGGGCGCGAGGTGTCGGAGATTCATCGAATGATCGACGTCGCAAAGGTGCCGGCGGCCGTCGCGAAGTCGGCGCACGCGGCCTTTGACGCGATCGCGGACATCGAGAGCGAGATTCACGGGGTGACTCCGGACCAGCTGCACCTCCACGAGGTCGGATCTGTCGATGCCATTCTCGATGTGGTTGGCTCTATCTGGGGCGTCCAGCGCCTCGGCATCGAAGCCATTTACAACACTCGCGTTTCCCTCGGCGACGGCACCGTGAAGTCAGCACATGGCGTGTTACCGGTGCCCGCTCCGGCGACGATACGTCTGCTCGAGGGGTTCAACGTTCAGCACGGGCCGGCCGCGTCCGGGGAATTGACGACGCCGACCGGCGCCGCGCTGCTCAAAGTCCTTTCACGCGGAGCGCCTCCCGGTGAGTACACGCCGGTGCGGAGCGGTTACGGCGCGGGCACCAGGGACATTCGGGGACAGCTGAACGCGCTGCGAATAATTGTCGGCGACGCGAGTGCCGGCCGCCTGGCGCACAATCAGGAGCAGGCTCTCGAGCGAGTGCATACGGAGCACCTCCACGTATTGAGCGCCGACATTGACGACATGTCCGCAGAGGAGCTGGCCGGAGCGGCCGACGTGCTCCGCGACAAGGGCGCTCTCGACGTCGTGCTTCTTCACACCACGATGAAGAAAGGCCGCGTCGGAACTCGCGTGGAGGCGTTGGTGAGAACCGCTGACCTCCGTAGACTCGAGCAGGAGATCTTTCTTCATTTTACGACCATTGGTGTCAAGACCTTTGACGTCGTTCGAAACGCGCTGTCGAGGGAATCGCGCATGGTTCGTCTGGATGGTCGTGACATTCGTGTGAAGGTCGTGACGCTGCCGGACGGCTCCGTGCGCGCCAAGCCGGAGTTCGACGATTTACGACGCGCCGCTGCGGAGACAACGCGTCCGCTGGCAGAAATCAGAGCGGAAGTATTGGGTGCCCTGTCGGAGGCGAAGAGCGATCATCAGGCGGCGGAAAGTGAATGAGCCCGAGCTCGCGCAGAGACTCCTCCGCGTAATTCGAGATTCCTCCCGCGGCCGCGTAGTCTATGTGTGCTTTTCCGGGGGCGTAGACTCGACGGTCGTGCTTTCCGGCGCCGTGCGGTCAGGAGTAGAGACCATTGCGTTGCTGGGGGTGAGCCCATCGCTCGCGGCCGCGGAGCGTGCTGACGCGCACCGGATCGCGCGCGAGATCGGAGTGCCGGTGGAGGAAGTGACGACGAGCGAGATCGAGCTCGCCGGCTACCGCGCGAACGCCGGGGACCGTTGCTACTACTGCAAGAGCGCGCTCTACGACACGGTGCAGGCGCTCGCTGAAACGCGCGGCTCAGGTGAGATGATCCTCGTTGGAACCCACGTGGATGATCTGGGCGAGCATCGGCCGGGACTGCAGGCCGCGATCGAGCGTGGCGTATCAGCTCCGCTCGTCGACGCGAACTTCAGCAAGGCAGACGTTCGCGCGCTCGCTCGGTACTGGAATTTGTCGAACGCAGAGAAGCCGGCAGCGCCGTGTCTCGCGAGCAGAGTGCCGGTTGGCGTTGAGGTTACTCCTGAAAAACTCGCGCAGGTCGAGGCGGTCGAAGATTTTCTCCGCGCGAACGACGTGTGGCCCGCGCGCGCCCGGTGGCACGATGCAGTTGTCCGCATCGAGGTGCCGGCCGAGCTATTCGATCGGGTGGTGTCGGACCCGCTGCGCGGGGAATTGAGACGTGCGTGCGCGAGGGCTGGGTTCAAGTTCGTCGCGCTCGACCTCGGAGGGCTGCAGAGCGGCAGCGTCTCGCTGCCCGTGCTATCCTCATGACGCAAATTCGGTGGGACGTCGAGCGTGAATCCCGGACGGGTGTGCCTGAAGTCGTTTTCGGGCCGGGAAAATCCACAGCGCACTTGCGTCAGATCTTCGAGAACACGAGCGAGCTGCGAATCGCGTCGCGCCTGAGCGAGGAGCAGATGGCGGCGCTCAGCGATCTTGCCACGATTTATCCCGAGGCGCGCATGGCCGTTCGGAACGGACGCGCGCCGAGGGAGATGCACGTGGTCCCTGTGATCACCGCCGGAACTGCGGACATCCCCGTTGCTCTTGAAGCGTCGACGACACTCGAAGCAATGGGCGTCCCGACATCCAGCCACTTCGACGTCGGAGTCGCGGGCATTCACCGGCTGCAGTCTGTGCTTCCAGAGCTTGCCGGTGCACGAGTGTGTATAGTCGCAGCCGGGATGGATGGTGCTCTGCCCGCGGTTGTCGCTGGTCTGGTGCGGGCGCCCGTGATCGGGGTTCCGACGTCGATCGGTACCGGAGTTGCGCAAGGCGGCATGGTCGCTATGAACACGATGCTGGCGAGCTGCAGCCCAGGCGTTGCCGTAGTCAACATCGATAACGGGTTCGGTGCGGCGTGTCTGGCGCTCAAGATTCTCGGATGCAACGTGCCTGACTGAGGTCCACGCGAAACCAGCGGGCCGTTTTGGTTTTTGGAACGGACAGTGCTTCAGTGCTCGCCAACCTTTGCTCAGAGGTGTGAGATGGCCATCGCTTACGGTGATTCTCTCCTGCTCAACCTTGGCCTCCTGCTCATCCGAGTCATTTTCGGTTTGCTCATGGCAGCGCACGGGTCGCAGAAACTTTTTGGCTGGCTTGGGGGATATGGTCTCGCCGGGACGGGTGGCTTCTTCGAGACTCTCGGATTTCGGCCCGGGAAGCAATTCGCCACTGTCGCTTCACTCTCTGAGTTCATCGGCGGACTTCTCTTTGCCTTCGGTTTTCTCGGCCCCATCGGGCCAGCGCTCATTCTAGCCGTGATGCTCGTCGCATCGATCAGCGTCCACTGGAAGAACGGTCTGTTCGCGTCAACCAATGGAGTCGAGGTTCCGGTGCTTTACGCGACGGCAGTGGTTGGAATCACGCTGATCGGATTTGGCAGCTACTCGCTGGACGGCGCGCTGGGATTGACAACCTTCTGGACACCGGGGCTGATCGCGCTCGCGCTCATCGTCGGTGTTGTGGGTGGACTCGCCAATCTCATGCTCAGGAGGCGTCCCCCAACCACGCCTGCGGTCTGAAGAAGGATCAGGCCGTGCGCCGATCGATGATCTGTGAGTGAACCGCAAGGAGTGAGCGCGCCGCCGGCGGCGCTCGGGCACCGTCAGATCCTGATCGCGTTCAGCGGCCTCGTGCTGGCGATGCTTCTCGCCGCCCTCGACTCAACGATCGTGTCGACGGCGTTGCCAACCATTGTGAGCGAGCTCGGTGGCCTCGAGCACCTCGCGTGGGTGGTGACCGTCTACCTTCTTGCGCAGACGATCGTGACCCCGATATACGGCAAGCTCGGGGATTTGTACGGACGCAAGATCGTTCTGCAGTCTGCAATCGTGCTTTTTCTCGTTGGTTCGGCACTGTGCGGGCTCAGTCGCGACATGACCGAGCTGATCATCTTTCGCGCAGTGCAGGGGCTTGGCGGCGGCGGACTGAATGTGACAACGCAGGCAGTCGTCGGAGACATCGTCCCACCGCGTGATCGCGGGCGATACCAGGGTATTTTCGGCGCTGTCTTCGGCTTCGCGAGCATCGCGGGTCCGCTCCTCGGCGGATATTTCACAACGCATCTCTCGTGGCGCTGGATCTTCTACATCAACCTGCCGTTCGGTGTGGCGGCTCTCGTGGTCCTGGCTGCAACCCTTCCCTCGATCGCAACGCGAGCAGCCCGCACGATCGACTACACGGGCGCCGCTCTTCTCGCCGTGGTGCTTAGCGCGATCACGCTTCTATCCGATGTAGGTGGAAGCGCATACTCGTGGACTTCAGCGGTAGCGATCGGCCTCGTCAGCGTATCTGTGCTGGCGCTGGTGTTGTTCGCGTTCGTCGAGAGACGAGCGACCGAACCGGTGCTGCCACTGCATCTATTCCGGCAGCGGACGTTCGTGGTTACGTCGGGAATCGGCTTGATCGTCGGATTCGCCCTCTTTGGATCGGTCACCTACTTCCCGCTCTACCTGCAGGTGGTAAAGGGAGTGAGTCCGACGGCGTCTGGATTACAGATGATACCGATGATGGTAGGCATGCTCGTGACATCGATTGGCTCTGGTCAGCTGATCAGCCGCACGGGCCGGTACAAGATCTTTCCGGTGCTCGGAACAGCTGTGATGACCATCGGACTGTTTCTCTTGTCGAGGCTCACGGCGACGAGCACCAATGCACTGGCCTCCATTCTCATGCTCGTGCTTGGCGTCGGTCTCGGCATGGTCATGCAGGTGCTTGTGATCGCGGTTCAGAACGCGGTCGACTACAAGGACCTTGGCGTTGCGACATCCGGCGCGACCCTTTTCAGGCTGGTGGGGGGATCGCTCGGTACCGCGATTCTCGGGGCGGTGTTCGCCGACAGATTGAGCGTAAACCTCGCGCGGCTCTTACCCGCGGGAATGTCGGCGGGCGCCGCGGCGCAAAATCTGAGCGTACAGTCGCTGCGTCGACTTCCTTTGGCCGCACGTGTCGCCTATGCGGAAGCTTTCACTCGATCGCTCGGATCGCTTTTTCTCGTAGCGACGATCACATGCGCGGTGGGATTCGTCTTATGCTGGTTTTTGCCGGAGCGGCCACTCCGTGCAACCGTAGCCGAAAACGCCCGCAATACAGGGAACGAGGCGGGCGAAGCATTCGGTCGTCCTTCGGACGCGGACGCCATTGCGGCGCGCCTATATGCGGCACTTGCGTCTCTTGCGGACAGGGATGTGCAGCGACAGCACATCGAGCGCGTCGTACAACGCGCGGGCCTCACGCTTACTCCGCTGGCCGCGTGGCTTCTCGTGCAGATCGAGCGCGATCGGCAGTCCGATCCCGTGGAAATTGGACGTCGCAGATCCATTCCCGCCGATCGAGTGAGCTCCGCGCTCGACGAGCTGCGCACGCGCGGGCTCATCCTCGATGGCGTTGAGCCCCACCGTGGTCATGAAAAGCTTACATCGTCGGGGTGCGACGCCCTCGACCGTCTCGCGTCGGCCCGCCGCGCGCATTTGTCGGAGCTGGCGGAGGAATGGGATCCGACTCGGGACGCAGATGTGTCCACCTATCTGCGAACCGCGGTGCGCGATCTCATTCCCGACGCTCGCCGAGAGAGTTAGAATCAGCGCGATCGCATCAATGGGCGGCGCATGGGTGGAATAGACGGCTGGGAGAATTTCTATGTGATCGTGGGCTCCTCGGCCGCGGCTCTTACGGGATTGATGTTCGTCGTCATCTCGCTCTCCTCGGAAGTACGCTACAGCGGTGAAGAGGCGGTAAGTGCGTTCTCGAGCCCGACCGTGTCTCACTTTTGTTTCGTGCTCCTCATCGCCACGATTGTCACCATTCCGCGCCATACGCCAAGCAGTCTCGGGATCTGCCTCGGCATCGCTGGACTCGCGGGGCTGGGTTATACGATCATGGCTGTAATGCGGATCGCGCGGCAAAAGATCTACACGCCGGTGATGGAAGACTGGCTGTGGCACGCGATCTTTCCTTTGCTCGCATACGCCGGAGTTGTCGTCGGTACGCTGACTCTTTGGCGGCGACCCGGTCCACTTCTTTACGTGATCGCCGCCTGTACACTACTTCTCCTGTATACCGGAATTCACAACTCGTGGGACGCCGCCATGTACCTCGTCTTGAGGAAGCAGACCCCGCGCCCCGATAGTTGATTGCTGCGGCGAGGCAATCGATGCGGCCTGCGCTTCCGATCGAGCAACCGCAGTAAAAAGCGCCAACGCGACCAGAGCGCTGCGCCATTTCCGAATGGCGCGGGTGTGCACCGGGTAGTGGCCGTAAGTATCGAGCCGCAGCCTCCGGCGAAAACGCGTTTCGCGCGCGAATAGATCGGCCGGCGACAGACTGATGTATTCAACCAGTTGCTTGTGCACCTCCTCCTGCTGCCGACGCACTTCACTCAGCGAAAGGCCGCGCCGTTCCTCGGTCTTCAGAGCGTTGAATGCGTTGATGCCTCCGTATTTCACGGAGTAGCGCGGGGGACGCCCGCCGGTTCGAATGAGTGGCAAATGCTCGAGAGCCTCTTCTTCCCACCACGTGACATGAGCAATGATGTCCCGCACGGACCATTCTCCGGTAACTCCGCCCATTAGCAGCTGGGCATCGGAAAGGCCGGCGTAGGAATCCTTGAAGTCGCGCCAGGCTGAATCGAGCTTGGTCAGTACCTGCTCGGCCTTCATGACGATGCTGTCGTCCCGGCGGAGTCAATGTTCTGAAGCACCGCTCTGGCATTGCGAGCCAGTCCTGCGAGCTTTGCCCTCTTCATCGGCGATTTACGAAAGCTTTCGCGATACGAGAACTCGTCCATTTCAAGAATCTCGAGAGCCAGGGCGCGGGCGTCTTTGCCGGCGAGTAGCGCGCGAGGAGCGAATCTCTCTTCCTTGAGGTCGCGCGCGAACCTCACGTTCCAGGGGCAAACCTCCTGGCAGATGTCGCATCCATAGAGACGCTCACCAACCCGTGCGCGCAGCTCGTCGGGAATTGCGCCCTTCTGTTCGATGGTGAGGTACGAGATGCAGCGCGTCGCATCGAGCACCAGTGGCTCGACGAAAGCGTCGGTAGGACAAGCGTCAAGACATTTGGTGCAGCTGCCGCAGCGATTTGCCTCGAACGGAGCGTCCGGACTGAGGTCGAGTGCGATGAATAAAGACCCGATGAAGAAGAACGATCCCAGGCGCGGGTTCACGATGTTGGTGTTCTTTCCGAACCACCCGAGACCGGCGCGTCGGGCGAGCTCGCGCTCGAGTATCGGCGCAGTATCGACATAGGCTCTCCCTGCCACGGTGTGTCCGAGCTCGAATTCGATCCACCTGTGCAGCTCCCGAAGTCGACTGGTCATGATCTCGTGGTAGTCGTCTCCGCGTGCGTACCGGGCGACCGGACCGCCCGGCTCTCGTCCACCATAGTCGAGGGCGACTACTATCGCGCTCCTGGCTCCGGGAAGAGGAAGTCGCGTATCACGACGCTTTTCTGATCCGCGCTCGAGGTATCCCATGTCGCCCGCGTAGCCATTCGCGATCCAGTCATCGAAAGTCGCGGAGGTCTCCATCGGACCCAGAGTGGTGATTCCGACCAGATCGAAGCCCAGCCCGTATGCCTGAGCCTTGACCATCTCCTCGAGAGAGAGCGACTGGATCAACGCGTGCGTCATTCGTTTCTCGTCGCCCACCGCGCATAGCGCTCGACCTCCGTGACCGACGGAACAGCATTGTAGTCACCATAGGCGGTGTACATGCGCCAGCGAAGATACGTCGGATCGGGCAAGGGCAGGAAAGGAAACTGACGGTACCAGTCGTTGGACCTGAATCGCCAGGTGATCCGAACGAGGTCGAGCGCCAGACGGGGACGCCGCACCGCCCGGAGGATCAGTCTCAGCGCCAATCGTAGCCACGGCATGACCGTCCTAATATATAGAGAGGGTCATGCCGAACTCCGGGGCGCACGTGCTGGGACTCATCGCCGATACACATGGCCTTCTGAGGGCGGGGGTCCATGAGGCGTTGAACGGGGTAGAAATAATCCTTCACGCCGGAGATGTTGGAGGGCGGGAGATTCTGGAGGAGCTGCGATTGATCGCACCCGTAATGGCTGTCTTCGGAAATACAGATGCACCAGACGATCCTGAGCTCGTTCAGGAAATTTCGATGACTATTGGAGGCGCCAGCATCCACGTCAGTCATGGAGACGAGCTGGGAGCTCCGACGCCGGCAAAGCTCGCCGAGCGCTACGCCGCGGACGTGATTGTTTACGGTCACACCCACAAGCAACTGGTGACGAAGCTGGATGGCCGGCTGATAATAAATCCTGGCGCGGCCGGACCGAAACGCTTCAATCTCACTCCGAGCGTGGGGAGATTGACGATCGAAGGTCGCAACGCGGAGGTCGAGATCATTGACGTCGCTTGAGCTGATGACCGAGGAGGTGCAGGTCTGGGTCGGCGCGCTGGATGTGACAGAAGCCCGCCTCTCGGATTTGTCACGAACCCTTTCGTCGGAAGAGCGCCGACGCGCCGAAGACTTGCCACCTCTGGTCTGCCGGCGGTTCGTCGTCGCTCGTGGAATTCTGCGCACGCTTCTCTCCGGGTTTACCGGCACTCCGGCTCAGAAGCTCGAGTTCAAGTACGGTGCGAGTGGCAAGCCATCGCTCGCAGGACACGATATCTATTTCAACATCTCGCACTCGGCCAACGTCGGCCTTTTTGCATTCGCGCCGGACCGCGAAGTTGGCGTCGACGTGGAAAACGAGCGTCCGGTGCGCCGGCTTCTGGACGTGGCACAACGCTTCATGTCGGAGGAAGAAGTTCGGATACTTGCGGCGACTGCTCCGGAAAAGCGCGACGCGAGCTTTCTCCGATCATGGGTAATCAGAGAAGCGCGGCTCAAGGCCGAGGGGAAGGGGGTCTGGTCCGGAACGGAGAGCCGCGGCAACGAAAATCTTACGCATAAGCTCTTTTCACCGCGACCGGGGTATATCGCAGCGGTGGCCGCGTCTGACTCTGATTGGCGGTTGTTCACGTGCGCGGTGAAACACTAGCCGAAACGAGAGCGACGTTGCCCCGCTGGATGGCAGCGCCTACCGCTGCTCACCATGCGCCTGCCGGACGGTCTTTGCGTTCACCCGTTGGGGGGCCCTTATTTAGCGCCCGTACCCACGCTGAACGATGCTCGGTTGTCCAAGTCAATCTGGATAGTGTTGAGGAGGCAGTATGAGGAGAGTTTCTGGTTCGATTGCCGTTTTTTTTCTTGCGACCGGTTTGATGTCGTGCGGAGGGGGTGGTGATGGCGGAGTTACCAATCCGCCGCCGCCGACCTGCGGTGTCAACACGTTCTGTATGGGGGCCGCGACGTTCTACACCGCGGCAGGGACGAATGTGACCACGCTCACTGTTCCGGCAAATACACCGGTGACATGGGACAATAATTCCGGTGGAATAGAGCACGACGTGGCTTTCGACGATCCGTCGTCAGCGCTCGCGGTTGGGTCAGGAAGCTCTGGCCAAATCGGGGCGAACACCAGCGGATCATATCAGCGGCAATTCGCGGTGAGCGGTAGCACCCATCCATTCCACTGCATCATCCACGGACTTCCGATGCACGGAACCGTCATCATCCAGTAGGACTGCGCCGGACTTTATAAGAACGAAACCCCATCCAATGTTTTCGGTGCGGTGATGCCG
>JBOHTB010000092.1:0-18849 GCA_050733435.1 Gemmatimonadaceae bacterium
GAGAACCATCGCTGCCAAAACGCGGCGCGGCCGAGCGCGCGGTGGGAACCGTGATGAGATTCGCCGATCTCTCTTCGACGAGGCCGCTCGTGATGGCTGCGCTCTGTAGCTGCACGCTCGGATTCGACACCGTCGCGACGAGTCGGCGCGGCTGGCCCGGAATTTCTGAACTTGCGGCGATGGAGAGGTAGTGCTCGACGCTCTCGTTTACGCGGCGCGCCACCCGATCGCCCAGGTCCATTGAGTAGAGCCACGGACCGGTGCCGTCATCAGCCGTTGCGGTGTACAGAAGGGTGCGCGCGTCGAGAAGCACCGGATATCCGACCTTCGAGTCGTGCCTGGTTATGCGCTCTGGCGTTCCACCGCTCGATGGAATTCGCCAGATGTCCATCTCGTCCGGAGGCAGGCCGCGCGAGAAGTAGACGAAGTGGCCGTCCGGTGACCAGGTCATGTAGTGGTTGTGGATCGCCGGATCCGACACCAGGAGGCGTCGCGCGTTTTCGCCGTTGGCATCTGCCACGTAAACCGGATCACCAGCCGACTGATGATATGCGATCCTGGATCCATCCGGCGACCACGCCACCGTCACCGTTCCCTTGAGGAATGGATGCGCGTCTCCGCCGGTGACAGGAATCATCCACACGCTCGGCGGCGCCGCGATAGCGGCTACACGAATCCACACATGCGATGCATCGCCGGAAAATCCGACGTTGCGCACGTCCTCGTTGAACAGCTCGGGAAATCGTCCACGGGTGAGATTCGTGAACTGCTCGCTGCCGATTTTCATCACGAAAGCATCGAACACGCTGTCACGGTCCGCGAGGAAGGTCACGAGCTGGCCGTTTGGCGATATCGAAGCGTCAACCTCGGAGCCGGGAAAATCCGTGAGTCGCTCGATTCGCGCGTTGTTCCAGCGCGATTGCCACGACGAGCTCGCACTGCTGACGCGATACCACGCGTAGGCTCCGATCAATACCACAATCAGAGCCGCAGCCACCACCGGCGGCGAGCGCAGCCATCTCCACCGTGACGCACCCGGGATCGGGACGCTTCTACCAGACGCGGCAATTTTCTCGAGCGCGCGCAACATCTCGTCGGCGCTCTGCCATCTATCGGCAGGATCCTTCTCGAGCGCTTCCATCACCAGATCCGAGAGCGGCTGTGGTACCTCGGGTCGCAGCGTAGAAATCGGCGTCGGCTCCTTCTCGAGGTGGCCCGAGAGAATTTCCTGGCGCGTGTCGCCGGTGAATGGTGGACGGCCCGTCAGTAGCTCGTACCCGAGCACTCCGATCGCGTAGACGTCGGCGCGTCGATCGATGTTCGCTCTGCCCTCGATCTGCTCGGGCGACATGTAGGCCGGCGTGCCAAGAGGGATGGCTGGGCCAGATGCAGCAGCGGCGGCGTCTTTCGCAGCTTTCGCGACACCGAAATCCGCGACCATCGCGTGCCTGCCAGACATGAGGACGTTGTCCGGTTTGATGTCCCGATGCACGACGCCGCTGTCATGCGCGTGACCGACCGCGTCGCAGACGTCGTGAAGTATGGAGACGACTTCTTCAGGAGCCAATGGACCCTCGCGCGCCAGCTTCTCTCGCAGCGATAAGCCGGTCTCGAACGGCATCACGTAATACAGAGACCCATCCGCTTCTCCAGAATCGTATAGCGCCACGATGTGCGGATGCTGCAGCTGCGCAACGATCTCGATCTCGCGAAGGAAACGATCCGCGCCGAGCGCCGATGTCAGTCGCGGGTGGACGACCTTCACCGCGACATCGCGGCCGTGCTTGAGATCCCGCGCGAGATAGACCGTCGCCATCCCCCCGCGTCCGAGCTCCTTCTCCATCCGATATCGCTCGGCGAGCGCCTGAGGAAATTCCGCCACATCGTCGTCGAACATCCCGGCGAAGAGCTCGGCCGCCGAGCAATTGAGCAGAGCGGATTCCTGTTCGCATTCCGCGAGGAGGCGCTCGAGCTCGGCTCGTCTCGTCGCATTGCCTGCGCTCAGCTGCTCGATGAGCGCCGCGCGTCCCTCCGGCGGCGTGTCGAGGATCGTATCTATCGTCGATGAGAGCTCTGACCAGGTCTCGAGTTTCTGCAAGAGTAGCGGTCCTAACGAAGATGAGTCACTGTTCGAGAACCCGTCGTAGTAACACTCGCGCCTTCACCCAGTCGCGCTGCACCGTACGGAGCGTGACACCGAGCACTTCGGCGGTATCGGTCTCCGTGAGTCCGCCAAAGAATCGGCATTCAACCACGCGAGCGAGTCGCGGCTCGAGGGCGGCGAGTCGCTCGAGAGCGTCGTCGATTTGCAGCAACGCGTCCGGTTGATTCTCGACGAGCATGACGTCGTCGTTCAGCGTGATCTGACGTCGCACGCCTCCTCGCTTGAGTGCGATGCGCTCCCGCGCGCGATCGACGAGCACGTGCCGCATCGCGAGTGACGCCAGGGCGAGAAAGTGCGCGCGGTCCCGCCATTCGCCCCGCGATTGGTCCACGAGCTTCAAGTACGCTTCGTGGACCAAGGCGGTTGTCGAGAGCGTTCCACCGCGATCGCGCGCGAGGATGCGCCGGTGCGCGATAACCCGCAGCTCCTGGTAGGTGCGGGCGACCGCGTCGTCGACCGATTTCTGAGCGATGTCGTATTTGGGCACGACTCCCCGTTATAACCGGTGAGAAGGGCGTCTCCTCAGCCGGCCTCCAACTTAAGGCCGCGGCACGCCGGGAGACAGGACATTCGTTTTCACACTTCGGAGGGTGGTATGACGTTGCTCCATCGCAGTCTTGTCGGTGCGCTGGTGGTAGCCGGCGTGGTCGCAGCATGCAGGAACGGCCGGGATGCCGTTGGTCCACGTGAGTCGTTAAGTGCTTCAGGAGTCGCGACGTATGATCCGTCGGATCCGATGTTCACCACGGGTACCGGCAGCGCTTCGACTGCGCTTGGTCGAGCAACGTTTAGCGATCCCCACGATCAGACCCTCAAGGTGAGTCGGAAGACTGGAGACTGGAGCGTGGACATTAAGGCTAAGCCCGCGGTCGACATGTCTGTCCAGACTATCGTCTTCCAGCCCAATGGGCAGAGCGGCTGGCATAGTCACCCGGGTCCGGTCTTTATCATCGTCAAATCGGGACCGATGACTTTCTACCAGGCAGACGATCCGAAGTGCACGCCAATCGTAGTGAACAGCGGAGGAGGGTTCCTGGATCTCGGCGAACACCCGCACATCGCCCGCAACGAGAGCTCCAAGCCCGATACGAACACCGTGGTTTACTTCACCCCGGTGGGTTCCGCGCTCAAGATCGATCAGCCCGCTCCAGGAACTCGGGGCTGCCCGACCTGATCGCCTTCACCCCGAAGAAGACCCGATCGATTTTCATCGACGGGCCTTTTTGCTAGCCGAGTGCTTCGGTTGCTGGAAATCGACGGCGGTTGTGTTTCCGCCACACACGATCACCGCGACACGCTCCTCGGGCTGCGGCTTGTATTTGCCGGAGAGCAGGCCGCCAAAAGCCGCTGCGCCGCCCGGCTCGGCCACTAGCCGAAGCTGCTCCCAGAGAGCTGATTGCGCCTGACTGATTTCGTCGTCGGTGACGAGCACAACTTCACTCACCAGATCTCGCGCTATCGGAAAGACCAGGTCGCCCACGCGTTGCGGCGCGAGTGAATCAGCGGCGATTCCGCCGGCGGGACTATCGGTTGGTCTGCCGGCCCGCAACGCATGAGTGAGAGTCGGAGCGTCCTCGGGCTCGACACCCACGATCTTGATTTGCCTATTTGCGATCCGGTCCGCGAAGTATGTGGCGACGCCGCTTATGAGACCACCGCCGCCAACCGCAATGAGAATGGTGTCGACCTGCGTCTGTTGGTCGAGCTCGAGGCCGACCGTCGCCTGGCCAAGCAGAGTCTCGATCGAATCATAGGCGTGAACCTGCAGGGCGCCCGATTTCTCCGACCAGCTTTTGCTTGACTCGAGCGCATCGGCGTAGCGATCGCCGGCGATGACAAGGTCGGCGCCGTAGTGCCGGATTTTTTCGATTTTTACCGGCGAAGCGACCGATGGGACGAAAATCTTCGCTGGGATGCCGAGCTTGTGCGCAGCGTAGGCGACTGCGAGTCCGTGATTTCCGCCAGATGCCGCCGCAACGCCCACTTTCGGAATTTCGCGAGACAAAAGGTTCGCGAACGCACCACGCACCTTGAATGAGCCGGCGTGCTGAAACAGCTCGAGCTTGAACACGATCTCGCCGCAGTCGAGTCCGAAATCACTTCCGCTCGCCGCGAGGATTGGTGTGTTACGGATGTACGGGCGGATGAGGCGCTCTGTCCGCACAATGTTGTCGGTTGCAAGCTGATCAATGATCTCGGGCATCTTCGGTCTGACGTCGGAATTACGCTCGTGCGTGGTTGATCTCTGTATTGCGGCTTGCGCGGAATATAGATGACTTGTCACGCTGTAATCTCCCTGTCAGTTGCGCGCACACGCTCGCGCCTCGATTTTTCGGTACCCAATCTTTGAGGATTAAATGAGCCGCTTTTCGCCCGTCACAAAATTCTTTCTCGCAGCGACGACACTCGCCTTCCCTGCGATGCTCTCCGCGCAGACGTTCACGACCCAGAAATGGAACATTGGTGGCGATGGATTCTTCGACTACATGTCAGTGGATCCCGGCACTGGACACGTGTTCGTATCGCGCGGCACGCACGTCATGGTCGTAGATGGCGCGACCGGTCAGGTGGTGGGAGACATTCCGAATACGCCACGCGTTCATGGAGCCGCGCTCGCCATCCCGGATAACCACGGATTTACGACCAACGGCGGAGACTCCACTTCGACGATGTTCGACCTGAAGACGTTGGCAGTAATAAAGAAAATTCCAGCCGGCATCGATGGCCTCGACGGATTCCTCTATGACGACGCTACCGACAAGGTGCTGACGATGGATCACAGCCGTCCGGTCGGGACCTCGGTCGTCATCGACGCCAAGACCGGCGACGTTGTGGGTCGAGTGGCGCTGAGCGGCAATGGACCAGAGGGCGCGGCAAGCGATGCGAAGGGGCACGTCTTCGTCAACCTCGAGGACAAGAACGCCATCGACGTCATCGACTCGAAAACCTGGAAGGTCGTGTCGACCTGGCCAGTCGCTCCCTGCGACGGACCCGCAGGTCTCGCAATCGATCGGAGCACCAGTCGCCTCTTCGTCAGCTGCAGCAAGACATCGGTCGTGGTCGATGCGACAAATGGCAAAGTGGTGGCGCAGATCCCCAACGGAAACGGCGTCGATGCAATCGGTTGGGATCCGTCGCAGAAGCTCATTTACATCCCGGCTGGACGCGATGGAAATGTGACCGTAGTGCACGAGGACTCGCCGGACAAGTACACGGTAGTGGCGACCGTTCCGACGATGGCGGGCGCGCGGACGTTGGCCGTCGACACCAAGACGCACGTCGCGTACGTCTTTACGCCGGAGTTTGGACCCGCTCCAGCACCGGCGCCAGGTTCACCGCCGCCGCAGCCGGGTCGCCGCGGACCGCGCGGACCGATTGTCGCGTCGTGGCTGATCGCGATCAAACACTAGCGAAGCGATCAGGAGAACCAGGTGGCAAAGCTCGAGCGCATTACTCCGCACCTCTGGTTCGCGGACCAGGCCGAGGAGGCCGCGCGGTTTTATACCGGCATCTTCAAGAACTCGCGGATCAAGAGCGTCACGCACTACGGCAAGGCCGGCTTCGAGATTCATGGGCGGCCCGCCGGATCGGTGATGACCGTCGCCTTCGAGCTCGACGGACAATCATTTCAAGCGTTGAACGGCGGACCTCTCTTCACGTTCAGCGAATCGATCTCCTTCATGGTCAACTGCGAGAACCAGAAGGAGGTCGATTACTACTGGGAAAAGCTGGGTGCCGGCGGTGATCCGAAGTCGCAGCAGTGCGGCTGGCTCAAGGACCGGTTTGGTTTGTCGTGGCAGATCGTTCCGGCGGGCATGGAGGAGATGCTGAAGGACGAAAAATCTCCAGGCGCCCAGAGAGCAATGATGGCGGTGCTTCGGATGAAGAAGCTGGATATCGGTGAGATTCGGCGGGCGTTCGAGGGGAAGGCGTAAGCACCCGCGAAAGCGACTTGACGGTTTCCCGCATTGACCTACCTTCGAGTGTCCCGAAGGAGGTCAACATGCGCATCGACCGCAGAGCAAGTGATTCGATTCGATCAGTTGGAACGCCGACGCTAACTGCTTTTTTCGCCGCGATGTTTGTTTCGCTTGCTGCCGTTCAGGCGTGTGGGCAAACCAAGCCCCGCGTCGATCGACTAGGACCGTGTTGCAGCATTGTAAGCATTGATGGCGTAGCGCGCACTGCGACGGCAAAGAACACGGCTACCGGCCAGCTCGTCACGTTCTCGGTGCTGGACAAGACCATGCTCCAGGGTCTTCGAGTCGGGCAGGCGGTTTACTTCGATTCCGAGACGCAGAAGGTGTCGCTGAACTACGGAGCGCCTTGCTGCGGCGTCGTCCAAGTGAGTGGCGGAGCCGTCGGCGGAGCTCAGGTAGGCGTCACGGCGCCGCTTCCGCCGAGCGAGGCGAGAGCTGCGGCAACATCCGCGGTTGGCGAAGCGAGCCCACACCAACCCGCGCCCGGCGGCCCGTGCTGCAATATCGTCGTGGATGCCGCTCTCAATTCCCATGTCGGACGCATCGCCGCGAACTTTCCACCCGAGTCCGACATTAGCGCCAGCGTAGATGTTTTCAAAGCCGGCACCAATGAGAGAGTTGGCGGGTGGTTCACCTCTGGAAATCTCGATGTACCTCCGGGTACGTACGACGTAAAGATCACCAACAAGCTCGTGCGCGGTGTGGTGGTCCAGGGTGGGCACGATACCGAAGTGAAGGTCGGCGCGATCCGCGTGAAGGACCAGAACGCTCTCGCAGATATTCTCGACTCCGACGCAAAGACCAAGGTCACGGGAGGGTATGCTCCCGCTGTCGGATTGCCGCCGGGAACCTACTACGTTCATACGGGCGCGGTGACTGACAAGGTCGTTGTGCAAGCGGGGAAAGTCACGGAATGGTGATTCGGTGGGTCGTGTCCGTCTTTCGTTGTTTCAGAGGGAGAAAGAGGGGAAGGCTTGAGCGACTATTTGCACCTGCAATAGCGGGGGGTTGCCATAGTTTGTGACTAAAGGCCTAGCGAGCCTGTCAGGGGTACATAGATTGGCGTCCCGTGGCGGAATTAACGGCCCATGAGCGCAAGAATCTTGTTAAGCTGCGAATCGCGGAGACGATGCGCGAAGTCGGGTTACTGCTGCTCGTGTTCGCCCCGTTGGACTTCTTTTTCGATCCACGTCCTGTGAGCAAGACCGGCCCAGTGGTTGCGGGTGCTTTAGTAATTGCCTTTGCACTTTTGACGCTCGGGATACGAGCCGAAAAGAGGATATACGATGCCAACTGATCTGTCGCATATGGTCGCGTTCTTGGTGACGTTGTCCGTTATCGGGCTGATCGGGGTCGCTGCGTTCGTCTACATATGGGTTACCACGAAACCGCGCATAGATCAGCGGACGTTTGACTTCGGCCCGAGACGCACCCCGACGCACTCAACGCCAACCGAGACACGGTACGCTGCTCATAGCTCTCGCCAATAGCGAATTGACCGAGGCCCGTGTGCCAAAAAGAGAAGGCGCTCTCCCGACGTAAACGAGACCGCCTACCGTGTTCTGGCTACGCGACCGAAGAGTCAGGCTCCGCCGAAACCGAAGCGGAAGAAGACGACGGTAGCGCCGCGACGAGCGTAGGAGCTTCCACTTTCTCGCGTTCCTCCGGCTGATCGAATAGCGGCAGCTTTTCAAACGGCGGCATGGTGCGGTTCAAGCGGTCGTAGAAAGCGTCCCATTGTCCGTCAGCAAACCCGAGCATCAGGCCTTCCTGAATGCCAAGGTGATGGACTAGCTGCTGGATGCCATAGTCTTTCGTGAGGCTCTGAAACTTTTTTTGTTTCAGACGTCCGTCATCACCGCGCGGCGTGCGCTGGTCGAGCCATTGCCGCACGCCTGGCCCTAGGCGGTTCCAAACCAGGTCATTCACGAGCTTACCCACGTAGCGCGGCAGTTTCATGTCGGTGCGAAACTCGATGCCCTTTAACCGACAGAGCTGCTTGAACCAGCTAACGGGGAACGTCCTGACGTATGGCTGTAGCTTTTCGCTAATCCACGCTTCAAGGAGCCGTGCAACTGCTTCACGCTCTACCGTGTCCGTATAACCTGTAGCGCGGTCGACCAGCGACACAATTCCCTGTTTGGCAAGGAACCGCATGAGCGCATCGCAAGCAGCGAAAATCTTTTCGTAGCGGTCAGGGATCTGCTTTCCGTCGCGGAGCAGCCGGTCACGGTACTTGAGGTAGACATCTGCGACGTTCGGCAAAATGCGCGCGTCATAACCCACCGATTTCACGTCCGTTTTGCTGATATAGAACACGGGACTCGTCGACATCAGTAAGTCATTGGTAATAAATGGCTTAAGTGCTTCTGCCTGGAGGAAGAAAGGTATCCCGTCGACGGTGGCGAACACGCCAGTTCCGGCCTTCGGAGAACGGGAGCGCCCAAGCGCTCGCATGAACGTCGCCTGTGTGATAATCCGTTGGCGGTTCGGGAGCACGGCGCACGAGACCAGAACGTCCGCCAGTGTGAACTCGCCTTCGTGGGTGGAGCGGGGAGTGTCTTTCTCCCATCGAGCCAGCGCCGCTTTTCGCGCGATGGCCTTCTTTTCCTCTGAGGTCAGAGCCTCGGATCGAGCCAAGCCGCCCTTCTTCTGCTTACTCGTCATTTAATCCTCTGGGGTAATGCTTGCAACTTAACACTAGCAAGCATCAACACGCAACGGGAGCAAGCATAGATCATAAAAGAACAGAGTCTCACCAGATCCCGGCGCTACCGTCATTCGGGGCTGGGTTGAGGGTGGTTCAATTCGGGCCGTCGCTCGCATGACGGGCGTCGACAAAGACGCCGTGCTTCTGAATCGAAGTGGTCCTTGCGTCGATATATCGCTCGATATAGCTTTGGCGGCGAACGATATATCGCCAGTACTATCACAGCCGCTGAATGGCGCCTGACTGCCTCGATAGATCGCGACCAAGAGGGCTACACCATGAACGGAGCTGCAAACTGCGGGAACGGCTGGGCTTGGGCGTTCGGCCGAAGAGCTGAGAATCTTGGGTTCGATCCCGGCGCGTTTTGGGGCGCTCGTGGCAAATCACGCGGCGGTCCGTTCGGTGGCGGAAGGATGTTCGACCAGGGACATCTCAAATTCGTCATCCTTCGTCTTCTCGACGAGAAGCCCCGCCACGGCTACGAGATCATCAAGGAGATCGAGGACAAATTCGGCGGGATGTATTCGCCGAGCCCGGGCACGGTCTACCCCACACTCACTTTGCTCGAGGACATGGGCTACGCCCGCGCGCGTCCCGAGGAAGACGGCAAGAAGATCTACGAGATCACCGACGCCGGCCGAGCGCACCTGGCTGAGAACCGCCCGCTGATCGACGACATCTTCTCGCGGATCGCAGAGTTCGCGAACAGCATCTTCGGCGAGCCGATGATGGAAGTGCACCGCGGATTCAAGAACGTCGGCCGAGCGATCTACGCGTCGAAGGGTTCGCCGAGGTCGGCGGAGCAGATAAAGAAGATCAGGGAGATCCTGGACCGCGCGGCGAGCGAGATCGACGCGGTCTGAACGGCGTAACCCCTTAACTGCGGTATCAGGTACCTGGTACCGCAGTTTGAGTATCTAGCGCAGTTAACAGTAGTTACAGCCGCGTCAGCACCGCGCGCGCCGGTGCCGCTTCGTGTCCTCCGATCTTGATTGGCAGAATGACCGCGTAGTAATCACCTGCAGTCACGCCCGCGAGCGATAACCCCTCGACGATTGGGATTCCTGCGCCGAGCAAAGTCCGGTGCGTCAGCGGCGCCGGCGCACCGAATTGCTCGGCCGAGATGTAGTCGATGCCCACGAGCTTGACGTGATTGTCGGCGAGGAGTCGCGCCGCGTCGGGCGCGATGTAGGCGGAGTCGCGATGGAAAACATTGGACGACATCCATCCGCGCAGAGAGCTCCTCGTGCGAAAGAGCACGCGTTGAGCTCTTTTCCAGTCGTGCCGATTGAGCTCATCGGCGTCGATCGCCTGCACGTTGTCCGGAATGTCGATCACGCGCGCCGCGCCGATCAGGGCGTCGAGCGGCACCTGGTCGATCGTAGCACCGTCGCGCACGAAATGCATCGGCGCATCGATGTGCGTTCCACTGTGAGCGCCGAGTGAGTAGGCCGACAAGGTGAGCGGATCGCCTTTCCGCATGTCCTTGAGGAAGTCGAATTTCATTGGCGCATCGCCGGGAAAGATCGGCGTCGTCGCGGGATCGAGCGTGGCTGTCACGTCGATCCAGGTTGCATCTCGAAGAAGAAGGGTTACCTCTCCGTAGCCTTCCGTCACGGGAAACGTGACAGTGTGACTCCGCG
This sequence comes from Gemmatimonadaceae bacterium, assembly GCA_050733435.1. Lineage (GTDB taxonomy): Bacteria > Gemmatimonadota > Gemmatimonadetes > Gemmatimonadales > Gemmatimonadaceae > UBA4720. Next base: position 10,498 of record JBOHTB010000092.1, read on the forward strand.
TCGCCGTTGCCGGAGTTCCGGCGCAACCCAACCCGCCGACGCATAGCACGATGAACATGCAGTCGCGCGCGGTTCGTCGATCCATCATGTCACCCCCCCCCGGCTCACTTGAGCGCGACGCTTAGCAGCAATGTGAATCCCAGTCCCGCGATCCCGATGATTGTCTCCGCCACCGTCCAAGTCTCCAGCGTCTGCGGTACCGTCATGTTGAAGAATTCCTTGATCAGCCAGAACCCGGCATCGTTCACGTGCGAAAGTATCAGTGCGCCCGCTCCCGTCGCGAGTACCAGCAGCTCGGCGCTCGTCCCCGGCATCGATACCGCGATAGGGGCGACGATTCCCGCCGCGGTCGTCATCGCCACCGTCGCGGATCCGGTCGCCACTCGGATCAGCGCCGCGACCGCCCACGCCAGCAGCAGCGGGGACGCGTGCGATCCAATGGCGACGTGCGCGATCGCGCCGCCCACACCACTTGCGATCAGCACCTGATTGAATCCGCCGCCGGCGCCGATCACCAGAATGATCGTGGCTGTCGGCGCGAGGCAGTCGTTGCAGAATTTGAGCAGCTGCTCCTTCGTGAAATGCCGGGTGCGTCCGAGGGACCAGAATGAAAACAGCAGCGCGATAAGGAGCGCGACGCTTGGCTGACCGATGAAGTGGAGCGCGCTCCGCAGCGAGGAAGAAGCGTCGAGCGTGAGATCGGCAACGCTCGACAGCACCATCAAAATCATCGGTATGAGCACGGTCGTCACCGAGATCCCGAAACCCGGCGTCTGCTCGGTCGATTCGCCCTCCAGCTGCGCTGCGATCGGGTTCTCAGCCGGAAGACGAATTCGTGGCGAGATCCACGTCGCGAAGATCGGTCCGGCGAGCGCGGCCGTAGGAATTCCGACGAGCAGTCCGTAGAGAATCGTCCGGCCGACATCGGCCTTGTACGCGGTAACGGCGAGCATCGCGGCGGGATGCGGCGGCAGCATCCCGTGAACTACGGAGAGTCCCGCGACGAGCGGGATTCCGATCTTGACGAGCGACAGGCCGGTGCGACGCGCGATCGTGAATACCAGCGGAATCAGCAGGACGAATCCAACCTGAAAGAACATCGGGATCCCGACAATGAACGCGACGAACATGATCGCCCAGTGCACGTTGCGGACGCCGAAGAGACCGATAAGCGTCGTGGCGATCCGTGTCGCTGCGCCCGACTCCGCCATCATCTTCCCGAGCATGGTGCCGAGCCCGACGACGACGGCGATGAAGCCGAGTGTGCTGCCGACGCCGTCCTGGAGCGCTTTGGCGGCTGCAACTGGAGGCATTCCCGCGGCGACTCCCATTGCAAGCGAGACGACGATCAGCGCGACGAACGGATGCACTCTGAATCTCGCTATGAGAACTATCAGCGCGACGACTGCGATCAGCGCGTATAGTATCAGCCGGCCGTCGGGAGTCACTGAATTATTCAGGCGGAGTTATTCGGGCGGCGATATCTGCGATGAGCTCCTCGGGCGACTTGATGATGTCGCAGACCCACGCATCTTCTTCGGGCGACGGCTCCTCGAGCGCGGCGAACTGGCTCTCGAGCAAAGACGGCGGCATGAAATGACCGCCGCGATTCGCGAGTCGCTCCGCGATCAGCTCTCGAGGTCCGTTGAGAAAAATGAATCTGGCGTCCGGCGCGGCCGATCGGAGGACGTCGCGGTACGAGCGCTTGAGCGCGGAACAGGCAACGACGAGACCGGTGCCAGCTTTCTTCGCCTTCTCAATTTTCTTCGCTATGGCGCGGAGCCACGCCTCGCGATCCTTGTCGGTGAGTGGAGTGCCCGACGCCATTCGCTTGATGTTGCGAGCGGAATGCAGGTCGTCTCCGTCGACGAAGTCGACTTCGAGAGAATGGGCGAGCGCGCCTCCGATGAGACTCTTGCCGGAGCCGGCGACGCCCATCACAACGTAGACCCCAGTGTTCATATACCAGTGAGCAGAATCGTCAGCAGGCTTCCAGGCACGGGTACAAACTTACGCTTGCCGCGATCATTTGACTTCCGGACCCTAAGACCGCCTGCCGGCCCCCGCTGAAGGGCGCTTCGGGATGCTGAGCGATTTCCACTCGCCAGCTGCAGACGCGAAGTGACGCGCCAGGTACACGATCTGTCCGACGTGATAGGCGGTGTGCGTTACGGAGCGATTCAAAGCCTCAACCACCTGGAGCTTCTCGCCGCGTATCGTGATCGTCCGCTCGAGATCTTCGGAAGTGAGAGACTCGACGGACTTGAGAAGCACCGACCATCCGTCTTCCCACCAACGCAGGAGCTGTTCGCGCGAGACGGCTCCATCGCTCTCGAATTCGGTGTCGCGATTTCGATCGGGCTTCTCGCCATCGGTCGTCAGAAAATCCCGGAAGCGCGACTTCAGATTGCCGGCGACGTGCTTGACGATGATGGCGATGCTGTTCGAGTCGGGATCGAGCTCGATATTGAGATCGTCGTCGGACCGCACCTGAGCGATTGCCTTCTCGCCCATCTCCTTGTACATGCGATAGATGCGGATGATGTTACGAAGGTACGCGCTGCCTAGACTTGTCTCCATCCCATCTCCAATCGGATAATCTTCATTATCGCGCTATGATCAGACAGAAGGTAGCTCTGTTGGCCGCACTGTGTCTCGCCTGTGGCGGGGGCGGAGATAACAACGCCAACCAGACCCCGGCGCTCCCACCGGGAATGCAGCCGGCGCCGCACACGAATGCAGATGCGCGTCCTCCGGCGGTTCCGTTCGATAGTTCTACGCCGCGCATCGCGGCCCAGGTCATTCGAAGCTGGCCGCACGACACCGCCGCCTACACTCAGGGCCTGATCGTGTATCGTGGGCGCCTTCTCGAGAGCACCGGACGTCTCGGACAGTCCGACGTGCGCGAAGTCGACATCACAACCGGAAAAGTTCGCCGCAGAACCGCGATTCCGGCCACCGAATTCGGAGAAGGTATCGCGGCGGTCGCTGACCGCCTTTACCAACTGACGTGGCTGCGAGGGCGAGGCCACATCTATGACGTCACCACACTCGCCCCGGTCGACAGCTTCACCTATGTCGGCGAAGGTTGGGGACTCGCGACCGACGGACGCGTTCTCTACATGAGCGATGGCACGAGCCGGATCCGTGTCATCGATCCGACGGGATTTCGCGAGCTGCGTACCATCCAGGTAAAAGAACAGGACAGCACCGTCTGGATGCTCAACGAGCTGGAGTGGGTGCGTGGCGAATTGTGGGCAAACATCTATCAGACGAATCTCATCGCCCGGATCGACCCGTCGACGGGCCGCATCACCGGCTGGGTCGATGTCGGAAATCTGCTCGATTCCTCGGAGCAGAAGGACGTCGCCGATCGCGGAGGAGTCGCTAATGGAATCGCTTTCGACTCGGCTCGAAACCGACTGTTCGTCACCGGGAAATTGTGGCCGCGCCTCTTCGAGATCGCCGTGCCCTGATTCGAGTTATTATTCTCCCGGAGTCGTATTCTCCCACTCCCAAGTGAGGCATCATGCGTCCGCTCAATCACCGTCACGCTTGTCTCGTCATCGCGCTTTCGACCCTGCTCGGCGCTTGTGCAGCCACGCGCCCGCCGTTCGACGCGAATGCTGAATCCGAGACGCTCATGCGACGCGACGCCGAGTGGGCGGATCTTGCCACGGCGGGTAAAGATGTCGACAGAATCGTATCGTACTGGGCCGACGACGCAGTCATCATGGAGCCCGGCCAGCCCGCCGTTGAAGGAAAGAAGGCGATCCGCGATTACGTCGCGTCGAGTCTCGCAACGCCGGGCTTCAAGATCCACTGGGTCTCCCAGAAGCCGACGTTTTCTCCCGACGGAATGATGGCGTATATGCGCGGGGCGGACGAGATGACGGTTCCGGGGCCCAAGGGTCAGCCGATGACGCTTCACCTTCAGGGTTATTCCGTCTGGAGAAAGTACCCAGACGGACAATGGCGCTGCGTGGTAGACATCTCCAACGAACAACCGGCCGCAGCACCGGTGGCGGTTGCGCGGGGAACCTAATAGCGTTGCTGGATGTGCGGACGCGCGACAGTCGTCAACCCCGACGGCATCACTGAAAAGCTCTACGGCTTCACGACCAAATTCGTACCAGGCGACTGGAAGCCCAGATACAATCTGAATCCGCGCGAAGAAATTCCGGCGGTCTATTACGATCCGTTCCTGCGACAGCGTGTTTTGCGCACGATGCACTGGAATCTCATTCCATCGAGAGTCGGCGACAAGCAAAAAGCCGATGCGTTCGACGCGCAGTACTCCGCGTTCAACGCGAGAATCGAAACGGTCGCTTCAGCGCGGATTTTCTGCGATCCGTGGCGCACACAGCGCTGCCTGGTCGTCGTCGACGGAATGATCGAGTGGGTCGGCGAGAAGGGCCACAAGATCCCCAATCTCATTCGACGGACGGACGGCAAACCGTTCGCGATGGCCGGCGTGTGGGATCGCTGGCGCGGCGGCTTCGACGATGTCATCTGGTCGTGCGCCGTGGTGGTGAAAGTTGCGGACGCGTGGTACAAGCGCTTTCACCATCGCATGCCGGTCCTGCTCGATCCCGTCGTCTACGACGAGTGGCTGAACCCACAGCGAAGGAGCGGGCAGCTCGAGCTGATGAACAGCGTGGCGTTCAACAAGGAAGCGGAGCTGGAGTTCTTCCCGATCTCGACGCGCGTCAACAATCCGGGCGACGATTCACCGGAATGCCTGGATTCTGTGAAAGGCGGTAAGTGAAAGGCGGTAAGTGAAAGGCGGTACGTGAAAGGCGGTACGTGAAAGGCGGTACCAGGTACCCGGTACCCGGTACCTGACACCGCCGTTAAAGTTGTACCGCCGTTAAAGTTGTACCGCCGTTAAAGTTGTACCGCCCTTAAAGTTGTACCGCCCTCAATTCCTCTCGCCGTATTCATCCCACAACGTCGCCATAGCCCGCATCCCGAGCCGGAAATTCTCATCGCTCATCCACTCATTCGGCGCGTGGGCGTTCTCTCCGGGTAATCCGAAGCCGACCAGCAGCACGGGTGCGCCGAGTATCTTCTCGAAATCTCCAACGACCGGGATCGACCCGCCTTCACCCGTGATCACCGGCTCCTTCCCGAATGCCGCGCGCAATGCCCTCCGCGCTGCGTCGTAGATCGGCCCATTGAGCTCCGCTCGCCACGGACGTCCGCCGTGCAGAGGATCAACCGTCACCTTCACACCTTTCGGAGCCACCTTCGCAACGTGCGCCTTGAGCAGTTTCTCGATTTCCCCCGGGTCCTGATCGGGAACGAGACGGCAGCTAACCTTCGCCATCGCTTTCGCTGGAAGAACTGTCTTTGCCCCTTCGCCAGTGTAACCGCTCAGAAGTCCGTTCACTTCACACGTCGGGCGCGTCCAGAGTTTCTCGAGCGTCGTGTATCCTTTCTCGCCGCCGAGTGAGTCGACTCCGGTCTCCTTGATGAGGGTCTTGTCGTCGAAGGGGAGGGAGCGCATCTGCTCGCGAATCTTCGGATCCCACTCGCGAACCTTGTCGTAGAATCCAGGAATTGCGATGTGCCCATTCTCGTCGTGGAACGTGGCGAGAATTCGCGCGAGTGCCATCGCCGGATTTACCACCGCGCCACCATAGCTTCCGGAATGTAGATCGCCCGCGGGCCCCTGGACGTTGATCTCGAAGTAAGCGAGCCCGCGCAGCGACGAGAGAATCGACGGCAGGCCCGGAGCAAACATCCCCGAATCTGAGATGACGACCGCATCGGCCGCTAAAAGTTTTTTCTGATCCGCTACGAACTGGGCCAGATTCTCGCTCCCGACCTCTTCTTCACCTTCGGCGATGAGCACAATGTTCACCGGCAGCTTTCCGCGGGCCGAGAGATGGGCTTCGAGCGCCTTGATGTGGAGGAAGAGCTGTCCCTTGTCGTCGACGGATCCGCGCGCGAAAATCTTTCCGTCGCGCACAACGGGCTCGAAAGCCGGCGACGTCCATAAATCGAGCGGCTCGGCGGGCTGTACATCGTAGTGGCCGTAAATCAGGACCGTTGGCGCGCCGGGAGCCTTTCGCCATTCACCGACGACCACGGGATGCCCCGGCGTTGGGTAGATCTTTGCCGGCACGTCAATCTTGTCGAGGGAGTTCTTCACCCACTCGGCCGCCCGTTTCGTGTCGAGGTTGTGCTCGGATTTCGCGCTGACGCTCGGAATGCGGAGGAACTCGAACAGCTCGTCGTGGATTCGCGCGTCGTTCGTCTTGAGGAACGACTCGAGGTCGGATGGGATTTGCGCGGTCATCGAGGACTCGTTTTCGTCGTCGTAGAAGATATGAGACCAGCAGGCTGGGTCACCTGACATTCTTCACCTTGAGGCTAACGTCGCCGGAATTCAGAATATAACCTTCACAGCGAGCAATTCAGTCGCATACCCCGGACCGGATGGAGCTTTGACCTGATGCAGGAGATGACGGGCGAGCGGGTGCTGATGCGAATCCACATCAGCGAGGGAGATCGCTACCGGGGTGACGCTCTCTCGGAGCGAATTCTGAGACTGATTCGTGAGCGGCGATATGCTGGCACGACGGTTTTTCGCGGCGCGATGTCATTCGGGCCTCACTCGAAGGTTCGATCCGATCGCGTTGAGGTGCTGTCGCTCGATCTGCCGCTCGTCATCGAGTGCGTTGAGACAGAGGAGAACATCAGAGCGATTCTTCCGGAGCTGGACAAGATGATCGACAGCGGACTGATCACGCTGGAACGGACGAACGTGATCGTGTATCGTGCGGGTGGCGGGCCGGATTCAGTTGATGCGCGGAGCTCCAGCTCGACATCTCCGCAGTGAGCAAGCTCGCCTGGTACGTGGCGATCGGAAGCGGTATCGGCGGTGTCGTGCGCCTTCTTCTCGGCAATTTCATCCAGCAGAGAGTTGGTACGTCGTTCCCGCTCGGCACTCTGGTCATCAACATCACCGGGTCTTTCATTCTCGGTTTTCTGATACGGTACGCGCTCGCGACGCCCAACATCACGCCGGAGCTCAGGGCCTTGATGACGACGGGCTTTTGTGGCGGCTACACGACTTTCTCGACCTACAGTTTCGAGACCGCGACGCTCATAGAGGATGGTCGATACGAGCGCGCGTCCCTTTACATCCTGCTGAGCGTAGGGGTCGCGCTGCTCGGAGTATTTGGCGGGTTCGCTGCAGCGCGACAGATTCTGACGTTCCGCGCCAATGCTTAGAACTGATGGGGTGCGTCTGCGCTCGGGGAGGAGTTGATGCACGGATTCAAGGGCGAGCGCGTGCTCATGCGAATCCACATCGGCGAGCGCGACAAGCACAACGGCAAGCCGCTCTACGAGGAGATCGTTGATATTCTCCGCAGGCGTAAATACGCCGGAGCGACCGTTTTCCGCGGCGTTCTCGGTTTCGGCGCGAGCTCACGCGTCCATCGCGAGCACTTCTTCGGTCTGTCGCTCGATCTTCCGATTGTCATCGAGTGCGTGGAGACCGACGAGCGAATCAAGGCAATTCTTCCGGAGCTCGACGCGATCATAGAGGGAGGCATGATCACCCTCGAGAGAGCGAACGTAATCATGTATCGGTCCCATAAGCCCGACGAAGAAGGGCCGGACGACTGGACGACGAAGATTACAGGGCCATGAAATCTGCCAACCTTCGATCGATTCTGGTCGCGTTTTCAGCGGCCGGCACTCTAATGGCATGCGGTCGCGACACCCCATTGCCAAAAGTCAGAGGTGTAGTCGCGTCGCTCACCGGCAAACACCACTTCGACCATTTCGTCCTGATCGTCCTCGAGAACGAAGATGCGGTCAGAGTCACCGCAATTCCGTACATGGATTCGCTGGCGCATCGAGGCGCCTGGCTCAGGAATTACTATGCGGTCGCGCATCCGTCGTACCCGAATTATCTGGCGCTCATCTCCGGCCGCACATTTGTCGGACGTGATTCCCGCGCTGTTGCCGATCCAGTCGCATACTCTCGAAGTGACCTTGGCGACGCGCAGCTTCTCATCGACGCGCCGACTATCGTCGACGCCTTCGAGGCGCAGCACACTTCCTGGGACGCGTTCGCGGAGGACTATCCGGATACGAGCGCGACACCGAGGACCTGCGACTTTCGTCGCAACGCGGGACTCTACTCGCGGAAGCATTTTCCATTTCTCAGCTTCAAGGAGTTTCACCTACACCCCGAGTGGTGCGCGTACGTGCGGAACCTGAAGTGGCTCAGACCCGACTCACTCGCCGCCTACACGTTCATCGCTCCCAATCTCATCCACGACGGACATGACGCCCCGCTTACAACCGCGGTGACCTGGATCCGAGGTTTTC
>JBOHTB010000093.1:0-12078 GCA_050733435.1 Gemmatimonadaceae bacterium
TCTTCGACGATCGAGAATGCGCAGCCAGTATTGGCTCGCTTCCGCGACTGGCACATCGCGCTCGCGCACAACGGCAATCTCACGAACGCGTCGGAGCTTCGGCGCGACCTGGAGGATGGTGGCTCGATTTTCAGTTCGACGATGGACTCGGAAGTCCTCGTCCATCGCATCGCCCGCTCACCGTCCGAAAAGCCGGAGCATCAGCTCGCTGACGCGCTCAAGGGAGTCGAAGGAGCATACTGCCTGGTCGTGGTCATCGGTGATACGCTTCTCGCAGCGCGAGACCCTCGTGGATGGCGACCTCTCGTGATGGGCAAGCTTGGCGACGCCACCATCTTTGCGTCGGAGAGCTGCGCGCTCGATCTGCTCGGCGCAACTCTGGAGCGTGAAGTCGAACGCGGTGAGATCATCGCAGTCGATCGAAGCGGAATGCGGTCAAGCTTCCCGCTCGGAAAACTCGAATCGAGAAAATGCGTTTTCGAGTACGTCTACTTTTCGCGACCGGACAGCCAGGTATTCGGCGGCTCCGTGGATCGCGCGCGCCGCGAGCTGGGACGGCGCCTCGCGCGCGATTATCCCGCGCCGAGCGCGGATCTGGTGTTCAGCGTTCCCGACTCGTCGAACTCGGCGGCACTCGGTTTCGCCGAAGAGTCAGGATTGCCGCTCGAGCTCGCTCTCATACGGAATCACTATGTCGGCCGCACTTTCCTGCAACCGACACAGGCGGGCCGCGACGCAAAGGTCAAGGTCAAGTACAACGCCGTCCGTGAGGTATTGCGGGGGAAGAGTGTGGTGATGGTCGATGATTCCATCGTTCGGGGCACGACGACGCGCGGGCTCGTCAGCATGGTTCGAGCGGCCGGGGCGCGAGAGGTGCATCTACGGGTGAGCTCGTCTCCGGTCACCGGCCCCTGCTACTATGGAATCGACACACCAACGCGCGAAGAGCTGATCGCAGCAAATATGAGCATCGACGAAATCACGCACGAAGTTGGAGCCGACACGCTCGGCTACCTCTCTCTCGATGGCATGCTCGAGTCGGTACCGGGCGGGCCCTCAGGCTTCTGCCACGCCTGCTTCTCGGGGGACTACCCAACTCCGCCTCCGGCCGACCCAGAGAAGCTCCGCTTCGGCTGCGGCTGCTGACGGTCGATGGCGCAGTCGGTTTTTTTCTTCGGCAATGGAGAGGCCGAGGGGGCGCGCGACATGACCGCCGTTCTCGGTGGCAAAGGCGCGAACCTGGCCGAGATGACCAATCTCGGCGTGCCCGTTCCCCCTGGATTCACGATCGCGTGCGCCGAGTGCATCGAATATCTGAAGACGGGAAAGTACTCGGATAAGCTGCGCGCCGAAGTCGAAGGGAATGTCGCGCGTCTCGAAGAAGTATCCGGCAAGAAGCTCGGAGACCCGCGAAATCCGCTGCTCGTTTCGGTGAGGTCGGGCGCTCCGGTCTCGATGCCGGGGATGATGGAGACTATTCTCAACCTCGGTCTCAACGACAGATCGGTTAATGGGCTCGCTGATCAGAGCAGCAACGCACGATTCGCATTCGATTCGTACAGACGGTTCATCCAGATGTACTCGGACGTCGTGCTCGGAGTGCCAGCGAATGATTTCGAGCATCTACTGAAGGCCAAGCGAATGACGGCCGGAGTTGCGTCCGACAATGAGCTCGGCGAGAGCGATCTGAGGAATCTGGTCGAAGAGTACAAGGCCGTTGTCAGGAACCGGACAGGTGCGGATTTCCCGCGCGATCCTGTGGTGCAGCTCTGGGGCGCCATCGAAGCCGTCTGGAAATCGTGGACGCTTCGGAAGGCCAGAGACTATCGGAAATTGAACGGCATTTCGGAGGATCTCGGAACGGCCGTCAGTGTCATCGCGATGGTATTCGGAAACCTCGGAGAAGATTCGGGAACGGGCGTCGCCTTCACACGAAATCCGTCGACCGGCGAAAAGCGCTTCTACGGCGAATTTCTGGTGAATGCACAGGGAGAGGATGTCGTCGCCGGAATCCGGACGCCTCTCGAAATCGACGATATGGGACAGAAGCTTCCGGACGCGCACCGCGAGCTCATCGCCACGCAGGAACGGCTCGAGCAGCACTACCGCGACATGCAGGATCTCGAATTCACGGTCGAGCGCGGCAAGCTCTATCTCCTGCAGACACGAAATGGCAAGCGCACATCCGCGGCCGCGGTGAGAATTGCGCGCGACATGGTGAACGAAGGTCTGATCGATCGTGTCGAAGCGGTGAAGCGCGTCCCCGCGGGTCAGCTCGATCAGCTCCTCCATCCGATAATCGATCCGTCAATTCGGGCGATTCCGCTTGCTCAGGGACTTCCGGCGAGCCCGGGCGCAGCCAGCGGGAAAGCGGTATTCGATCCCGACACCGCGGAACAGCGATCCCACGCCGGCGAGAGTGTAATCCTCGTGCGTGACGAGACGACTCCGGAGGATTTTCACGGAATCGTTGCCGCGCGAGCGGTTCTGACAGCCCGCGGCGGAATGACCAGCCATGCCGCGGTAGTCGCGCGCGGCATGGGCAAATGCGCGATCGTCGGCTGCAAGGACATCGACGTCAACTTTGAGCGGAGATCTTTCAGCGTCGACGGCAAGGAAGTCCTCGAGGGAGACTGGCTTACACTCGATGGTGCGACGGGCCGCGTCTTCGCCGGAGATCTTCCGACCATCCCCAGCGAGGTCGTCCGGGTGACGAATGGATCTCTGGCGCGATCGCAGGCGCCCGTCTACCAGTCGTACGCCGAGCTTCTCGGCTGGGCCGACGATGTTCGGAAGCTCGGTGTGCGCGCGAATGCGGACACGCCGCGTGACGCCCGGATCGCGCGAGGCTTCGGGGCCGAGGGAATCGGACTGTGCAGGACCGAGCACATGTTCTTCGAGGGCGATCGAATCACGGCCATGCGCGAGATGATCATTGCGCGCGAAGAGGGCGGACGTCGCCGTGCGCTCAACAAGCTGCTTCCCATGCAGCGCACCGATTTCGAGGGAATTTTCGAGGCAATGGACGGGTTGCCCGTGACAATCCGCCTGCTCGATCCGCCGCTCCACGAGTTTCTTCCGCACGGCGGCGAAGAGAGCAAGCTGCTCGCGCGCACGCTGGACATCCCTCGCGCCGATCTCAACCGCATCATAGAGTCGCTCCGGGAAACGAATCCGATGCTCGGCCACCGTGGCTGTCGTCTCGGCATTTCTTACCCGGAGATTACAGAAATGCAGGCTCGGGCCGTTTTGGAGGCTGCGGTGCGCGCCATGCGAAGGGGCATCGTCGTGCGTCCGGAGATCATGGTTCCGCTTGTAGCGACCGTAAAGGAATTCGAGAATCAGCGCGCGGTAATCGAGAGCGTAGCAGAGCGCGTCCTCGGGGGAATGGGCGAGAAGATTCCGTATCTGATCGGGACAATGATCGAGCTTCCACGCGCCGCGCTGACAGCCGGTCAGATCGCGAGGTCCGCCGAATTTTTCTCATTTGGAACAAATGACCTCACCCAGACTACACTGGGGTTGAGCCGGGATGATGCGGGGCGGTTCCTTCCCTCTTACATAGATCGCGGTATCTTAGCTGACGATCCGTTCCAGGTCCTTGACACCGAAGGGGTGGGGAGACTCGTACGAATAGCAGTTGAGGATGGCCGGCAAGTTCGTCCTAATATCAAAGTTGGAATTTGCGGAGAGCACGGCGGTGAGCCGCGCTCCATTGCTTTCTGTCATTCGCTGGGTCTCGATTATGTGTCATGCTCGCCCTTCAGAGTACCAATCGCGCGCTTAGCCGCAGCCCATGCCGCTCTTGAAGCGTAGGCTCGGTCTCGCCCGCCGCATGGAGCTAATGCCGGCGGCGTCTCTGCCGATGGCGCGCGTGCAGCATGCGCGGCCGCTCCGCATTGCGCTCGTCACCGAGTACTACTATCCGCATCTCGGCGGCATCTGCGAGCACGTTCATTTCTTCGCGCGTGAGGCGCGGCGCTACGGACATCAGGTCGACATCATCACATCGAACATTCCGGGTGCGCGGCGGGAGCCACACGTGATACGCATCGGCAAGAGCCAGCCGGTGTACGCCAACGGATCGCAGGCGCGATTCACCTGGGGACTGGAGCTTCGAAAGGATCTCAAGCGCGTCTTCAGCCTCGGGCAGTACGACATCATTCACGTCCACTCGCCGCTCAGCCCAGTGCTACCGGTGCTCGCGATCGAGGAAGCAAATTGTCCGGTCGTCGGCACCTTTCACACCTACTTCGATCGCTCGTTTTTTTATACGATCGGTAAGCGCTACTTCCAGAAACGTCTCGACCATCTGCAGGCAGCGATTGCCGTCTCGCATTCGACGACGATCGCGCTCAACCGGTACTTCGAAGCGAATTGGACCATCGTTCCCAACGGAATCGACATCGACGTTTTCAACCCCCACGTTCCCCGCCCCGCCGCGCTGCGCACCGATGTTCCCGTAATTCTCTTCCTCGGAAGGTTCGACCCGCGCAACGGACTCACCACGCTCATCGAGTCGTTCAAGAAAGTCCGCGGCCGCAATCGCGAGGCACAGCTCGTGGTGGTCGGTGATGGGCCCCTTCGGAAGCATTATTTCCGCGCCGCGGAAGGCGACCCGGACATCACCTTCGTCGGCTCCGTCCTGCACGAACGCCCGAACTACTACGCGCACAGCGCCATGTACGCCTGCCCGACCACCAAAGCTTCGTTCGGAATTACGCTGCTCGAGTCGATGGCCTGCGAGACTCCGGTCGTCTGTTCGGACATCTATGGATTCAGAGATGTCGTAAAACACGAGCGAGAGGCACTAATGGTGCATTGTGGAGACAGGGACGACCTGGCCGATGCGCTCGTGAGACTTCTCGACGACGAGACTCTGCGCGCCAGGCTGGGAAAACGGGGACGTCAGGAAGCCGAGCAGTACTCGTGGTCCAAGGTCACCGAGGCAGTTCTGGACATCTACACAGCGGTGCTTGGAAGGAATACCTACGGATGATAGCGTTCGCAGCATTGGGAATTTCAGTCGTTGGGGGTGTAGTTCACGGCGCATTTCACCGCAACAGTCCTATCTTCGGCCCCGCACTCGGAAAAATCGACAGCGATCGCAAAGTCGTAGCCCTGACGTTCGACGACGGGCCCAATCCCGATGCGACGCCGCGCATCCTCGACACCCTCGGCGAGAAGCAGATAAAGGCGACGTTCTTCATCCTCGGCAGTCACGCCGAGCGTTGGCCCGAGCTCGTGCGCCGGATCTCGCACGAGGGACACCAGCTCGGCAACCACGGCTACTTTCACAGAAAGCTGCAGTTCAAGAGTCCCTTTTACGTGAGCCGCGACATTCGACTCGGCCTTCGCGCCATCAAGCGAGCCGGCGCTCCCGCACCTCGGTATTTCCGCGCGCCACACGGCTTCCGCAGTCCGTGGACGACTCCGATCGCCAGCTCTTATGGAGAACGCACCGTGGGCTGGTCCCTCGGCGTGTGGGACAGCGATCGCCCCGGCGTGGACGAGATAGTTCGACGCACGCTCGATGGAGTTGCACCCGGATCGATCGTGCTGCTCCACGACGGCGACGGTTATAACCCGGATGGCGACCGCATGCAGACAGCCGCGGCGCTACCACACATCATCGACAGACTGAAGGACAAGGGCTACGAATTCGCGACGCTGCCGAGTGAATGAGCCCTAAACTGAAGAAGACGATTCGGTGGGTGATCTCCGCCGCGATTCTCGTCTTCCTCATCCTGTTCGCCCGAACAATCAATTGGCACGAAGCGGGAAGCTCGATGCGCCACGCATCGCTGCCCCTATTGGGCGCCGCGATTGGGGTCAACATCCTCTCGGTGCTGATCAAGGGCATACGTTGGTGGCTTTTCCTCCGTCCCATTGGAATCACATCGCTGCCGCTGGCGGTTCGTGCGACCGCGGCCGGTGCCGGACTCAACAATCTGCTGGTCGCGAATGGCGGCGACGCGGCTCGCGTCGTCTTTGTAACGCGGGTCAGCGGCGGATCGAGCTCCAAAGTGCTGGCGACGGTCGCACTGGAGAAGCTGTTCGACCCGATTGGCTTCGTGATGCTGCTGGTATACGGAGTGATCGCGTTTCACTTGCCGCCGCAGTTCGAGCGCTGGAAGGTGCCTGCCGAGCTGACGCTCGCCGTGATAGTGGTGCTCCTCATCTTCTTCGTCTACGCGACGCGCCATATCAAACCGGAGCACGTTCCGGAACGTCGCGCGAAACCGCGCACCTGGTGGGGACGGACGCGCGCCTACCTCAAAAGCTTTGGTGAGACCGCGGGACGGCTTGCGACCGGTCCAAGATTCCTGGCGGCGATGATACTTTCGCTTCTCTCCTGGGCGTGTCAGCTATGGACGTTCCAGCTCGCGGCAGCCGCCGCTCACGTACACGTTCCGCGTGCCGGCAGCCTCGCCTGCCTCCTCGGCATCAACGTCGGGCTTATCATACGCGCGACTCCGGGCAACGTCGGCTTCTTCCAGTTCGTATATGCGCTCACCGCGGGAGAGTTTGGAGTTGCGCGAAACGACGCGATCGCGGTGTCGCTGCTCATTCAAACGATTCAGATATTGCCCCTCACGCTTCTCGGCATCGCCCTCGCTCCCGAATTCATTTTCCGGCGCGGCAAGAAAGATCGGGAGGTCGAAGCTATCGCGCAGAGAATCGAGGAAAAGCGGCGAGCCCATCATGGTCCGTTGTCGGCCGCCGAAGAAGTGCTGCAGCGGGCGGACAAGGCTGGCGTTACGCCGCCGCCGAAAAAGGCCTAGGCTCCGGAGCGGCCGCCCGTCTCTGCCCGCTCGAGGAACGCGATGAACTCCGCTGGATTCCGGGTGAGCCCGCTAAATGTTGCGCGAGTTTTTCCGTCGGGGCCGACGACCGCGTAGAGTGGCAACGCAACGGTACCAAACGATTTTTCCTGGAACTCCTGCTGCCGCTGGTAGATCTCGCCATCGCCATCAGTGTAGAGTCTCGAGAGCACGAAATTCCCCAGCGCCGCGCCAACATCAGGACGACTGAAAATATTCGCCTCCATCCATCTGCAGTTCGTGCACGTGTAGCCTGTGAAGTCGATGAAGACCGCCTTTCCGCTCGATTTGGCCAGGGCCTGCGCGCGCGGGTAGTCGTTCAGCATCCACGTTGGCGACAGCGAGTCACCCGCGCGCGGAGTGTGATGAATGGCGGGAGGAAGAAAAGCTTCGATCTGCGGAAGTACTCTTCCGTTCAGGCCGGAGAGAAGCCACACGGCCAACACCAGCGTCGCGGCAATGGGAACGAGCGCACCGAGGCTCGCTTGGCGCCGCTGCTGTTTCGCGAGCATTGATCTTCCGAGATAAACCGCTCCGACCAGCGCGAGCGCAGCCCAGGTCACGAGCACGACGTTACGGGTGACGACGCCCCAGCCGCGCACGAGATCCGCGTTGGAGAGAAACTTGACGGCGGCGCCGATCTCGATGAGACCAATAAGCACTCTTATGGTTTGCATCCATTCGCCAGCGCGCGGGAGTCTCGATAACGCGCCGGGCACGAGCGCCAGCAACACGAATGGCAGCGCAAAGAACGTGGAGTAGACGAGCATCCCAAGTACGGGCATCGCCCACGAGCCCTTCGCTGCCAGCACGAGCAACGTCCCAACGAATGGTGCGGTGCAAGTCACCGACGTTAGGGTAAAGGTCGCGCCCATCACGAGCGCGCCGAGTGAGCTCCCGGGTGTAGTTCCGCGCGCTGCTCGATCGGCTGCGTTGGCAACCCGCCAGGGCACCGGCGTCGCAATCCATCCGAAAAGGTTCGCAGCGAATATCACGAACAGTGCTGCGAGCACCAGATTCACTGTTGGGTCGGCCGCGAAGCGATTCAGACCCGCCGCCCCGAAGAGCGATGCGAGCACCAGTCCAAGCAGAGTGAACGTCGCGATTATCCCAAGGCCAAAGAGAAGTGGCCTTCGAAAGCTGGCTGAGCGCCGTCCGACCGGCGTCGAAAAATAGGCGATGGTAACGGGCACCATCGGGAAGACGCACGGAGTGAGCAGCGAGAGCAGCCCCGTAGTCGCGGCCAGCCAGAAAAATCCAGTTGTCAACCGCGGCTCACTATTCGAAGCATGACGTCGAGGGTGTCCGTGCGTGGCGGCAAGCAGAGCGTTTCGCTGCACACCTGGTAGCGGGCGCCCACCTGGACGTCTTGAATGCCGCGTTTCGATTTGCGTGCGCCCAGCTGCAGCGTGAACTGTGGACTGCCGGAGTACAGCTCCGTCTCGATTCGGAAGTTCTTGTCGAACTGACGCTCGGGCCTGGGCGCAGTGATGACGCCGCGGATGACGGCATCGCTCGTGTCGACAAGGCGAATGGAAAGCGGGATTGGCCCCCCAGGTTTCTGATTCAGCGAATAGATGTGCCAGCCGTTGGCGATTTGCGCTTCCAACGTGACCGGCACGCTGCGTCCCGCCGCTACCGGACGCGCGGAGCTGCCGCCGACAACGGTCCATCTCACAGGACGGAGAGAAGCCGTCACTGCGCCGGCGCGCATCGGAACGGCGTGATCGGCGTCGAGATCTGTCGACCCACGCCGCGTCGTAGCCGCGACCAGTGGCAGCAGGAGCAGATATGCGAGCTTGGTCTTCATTAATGAGGAATATACAGCGAGTGTGCGCGATCCCTGCTATTGCTACGCGCCGTCAGACGTGGATGCAGTCGTGCTCAAGAACGACGGGGGTCTGTCGGTTGCATGGGAAGCGAGAGGTCCGGGGCAAAGCAGCCTCGTGGACGCGAAGGTTCCCGAAGAGCGTCGAGGAGAAAAGGAAGCGAAGAAAGCCCGGCGATGAACCCTACGGATGTGGTTTGGGTTTTGCGATTTAATTCGTCCCCCAATCGCGAGGCTTCGTGCAACTCCAAACCGCCAGAAATACCGGCTACCGAAGCTTTCTCGATGCGAGGGGTCGGCCCTGGGAAGTCTGGATGGTGCATCCATCGTCCATCGAGCGGCGGAAGATGGAACGGCGCACCCCCGTCGAAAACGCGGTCTTCCTCATTGAGCAGCGCGTGCTCGGCGATCGGCGCGCGCATGCCGGCGGCCGGGGCGCCGTTGCGTCCGAGTACAGCTCGGGCTGGTTGTGTTTTGCGAGCAACGGCGAGAAGCGGCGGCTTGCGCCAGTCCCGGTAAACTGGATGAGCGCGAACGATAGTCAGGTAGCCGAGTGGTGCAGGATCGCCACGCGTGTGGTCAAGTGCGGACCCACCTGGGATCCGGCAGACGAAGATCTTGCATCCACTCGAACCAGAAAGTCCCGATAACGCGGGTTGCCTTCTGATTTTTTGTGAGTCTGTGGGTTAGCGAGACCACAGACTGTTCCGGCATCACCACTTCCGGACTCGCAAAAACTCAGGAGTGTTCAATGATTCTGAAGAGAACGATTGGTTGGGCGGCAGTATGCATGATCGCATCGGTTTCGCTGGTTGCGACGCTTCAGGCGCAGAATGCGCAGACTCGCGAGGGGTTCTGGTTCAGCGGCGGACTCGGCTACGGCACGCTTGGCTGCGCGAATTGCAACTCACGCGAAGGCAGCATCAGCGGCGGGTTATCGCTCGGCGGAACGATTACGCCGCGGCTCCTGCTCGGTGTTGGAACGGAAGCGTGGACGAAGTCGCAGTCGGGTGCGACGTTGACCGTCGGCACTCTCGATGCACGCGTTCGCTTCTACCCGTCTGCGACGGGCGGGTTCTTTCTGACCGGCGGAGTCGGCGTTGGCTCGATCACCGGGAGCTTCGGTGGATTCACGTCGACTGAGACAGGCCTCGGGATGATCATGGGTGTCGGTTACGACATCCGGATCGCGAAGAACGCGAGTCTGACACCGTACTGGAACGGGTTCGCGATGCGGAACTCGGATACCGATGCGAACGTCGGGAACGTTGGATTGGCGATCACGCTCCACTAGTTCCACGCGCGAAGCTGGAACAACTGCGCTCCCGACTCATGCGCGGGCAAATAGACAAGAGGCCCGTGCTCCATGCGCGGGCCTCTTGTCGTTAACACTACTTCGTCGCATCACTGCCGGCGTGGGTGCCACGCAAGCCTGCGCGCGTCAACGCGCGACTACGACGGTAGCTCGCCTGTCGGTGAAGACCGTGAACTCAGTCCCCGCTGGAATCACTGCCGAGAGGCCCTTCTTGGTCGCGCCGAGTCCGAGCGTGAGGACGGCAAGCGCACTAGCCTGCGTCTGGCGATTCTTGCCTGACACGGCCTTGGTGCCACGGAGAGGGACGTAGGTTCCGTCTACGGCACGCACGGATTTCACTGCGACTGTCAGCCTGCCAGGATTTCCGCCGGCACTCCGACGCTTCACACCAGCGATCGTCCCGCGAACCGGAGTCCGCGCCGAGATAAGGACGTGTCCGAACTCTGTGTAATTGGATGTGAGGTGGAACAGCACTGGATCGCCATTGTTGACGGATGCGCTGGAGACATCGTCGTCGAGCGCGACCTTGATCGGCGTTCCGGCCGGGATGATCACGGGCATTTCGGTTGCCGAGTTTGCGGCAGCGCGGACGCGCGCGTTGTTTGACTGTGCTGCAAGCGGAACCGAGAACAGCGCCGCTGCGAGCAATGCGATAGGGCCAGAAAAATTTTTCATTGAGTCTCTCCTGCTTTATGTGATTTTTGTCGCCTGTTTGCGTGTGCCGCGAATCGTCCGAGCCATTCCTCACGCAATCGCATTTGACCGGACTTTCTTAGGCCGCATCGGTGTTGGGCTGCGGCTCGGCGGTAACATTCAAAGCGTTTTAGAGCGCAGAAACCAGACCAGGAAAGTCGCGGTGCAGCCAAATCGCAGGGGACGAATTTTTGATGGACGGCGCGGGCAACCGAACTCATTCCACTCATCCCGATACCTCGCAGTAACTTAGGTCTGCCCCGTTGGCGGCGACGACTCGCCGATACCCCCGCCAGTACCCCCATTAGCCGCCCGCTCGTTTTCTCCGCCGGCGATCGCCCGTTGTATCATCCGCTCAACGGCCTCGCTTGTGTTGATCCACCTGAGATCAATTCGCGGATGCTCGCGGCGAAAGACTCTAAAGACTTCGTCGGCGAAAGCCTGACCGATCGTTTCGACGCCCGCGAAGTTGAGCACAACGCGTGAGAATCGCTCGAACCTAGCGACCAGGCGTTTCGCCTGCGATCGGGATACAATGCTGTCTTCGCCGAGCTGGGCGAGCTTAACCGGCACGTGAGTCACGTCGAAATGGTACTGTTCGGGAGCAGCGAATCGATCGAATACTTCGGTTAGCTCCTTCGGGGAGGCTGGATCCAATTCCATGCTGACCCACGTACCGGTGATGGGGGCTTCAGCGCGTTCGAGTAGCCAGTCGTCATTGTCCGGAAAGTGGATAAAGAAGAGACTGCCGGCGTAGAGCGAATACTGATCGAAAATCCGACTGGTAAAGAAAATTCCTTCTCCGCTGTGCCGCGCAGGATCCGTCGTCAGTTTCCCCTTTGAAAGCTCGAGCATGACTTCACTCTCGGTCGGTAACTGAAAAGCCTTCCTGATTTTTTTGAAAATTCCGACTCCGTTATCGTAGACGTTAATGGAGATGCGAACCGGATTGAGGAGCAGAATTATGAGAACCGAAGTCCCTTCCGAATGGTCGATCGCATTGTTTACCATCTCGGTGACGCCGTACTGGCAGATGCGGCGGACATTCTCCCGGAGTTCCGCGAAATAGGGCCGCACGAACTCCTCCCATACGTCATGCTCCGCCAGCCCTGCCAGTGCGAAGGTGCGGTTAACCTCCATCTGACTAAGCTCGTAACGGCGCGATCGCGTCGAACCGGTGGCTCTGATCGTCCCCTGCCTGACCAGGTCGCGAAGATGTTTATTGATTGCCTGACGGGATAAGCCGAACGTCTCCGTTGCGCGTGCGGCGACGTTCCTGCCACTGGTGAAGATCAGGTTTAGTAGCTGACGTTCCAGCTCTGGATTGCTGAGCGGCCTGGCCATATTGGAAACTAATACATCGGAATTAGTTTCCAATACCCGAGAAAACGAAAAAGCGCCGTTCTTCCGAACGGCGC
>JBOHTB010000094.1:0-9547 GCA_050733435.1 Gemmatimonadaceae bacterium
ACGTGACGCTGTCTAAGCCGCCCAGGCTGATCGGGAAGGATGGTCTCAAGCTCGTTCTCGATACCGGCACGGGCTCGCTCGATGCCGTCGGCTGGGGACTCGCGCCGCGCGCCGGGGAATTCGAGGCGGGTGCAAAAGTGGACGTCGCGTTTCGACTCGAGTGCGACGAGTACCGAGGCGAGAGCTACCTCCAGGCGCGCATCGCGGATGTTCGGAGCGCATCGGGTCTGGAAGGGGAGACGAAGCTTTGAAAAGCAACTCCCGCCTCTCACACACTGAGTCCCGCTTCCCGCTTCCCACTTCCCGCGTCCCGCAACAATGAGAATCGTTGCCGGTCGATGGCGCGGGCGACGCATCAGTGCGCCGAGGGGCGATCGCGTTCGTCCGACGCTCGATCGCGTTCGCGAGGCGTGGATGAGCATCCTTCAGCTCGATCTGCCCGACGCACGCGTGCTCGATCTTTATTCAGGCTCGGGAGCGCTCGGGCTCGAAGCCCTGTCTCGCGGTGCGGCCTCGGCCGACTTCGTCGAGAAGGATCCGAAGAGCCTTCGCGCTCTTGAAGAAAACATTGAAAGCCTCGGGGCAGGCGACCTCGCAACCGTTCATCGCAAATCGGCTCTATCTTTCGCCAGCGCGCTCGGCGTGATTGACTACGATGTGGTGTTCGCCGATCCGCCGTATGCTTCGGGCGACGCGGCGCGTCTCGCTTCCCGCTGGATCGAGAGTCCGTTCGCTCGGGTGCTCAGCATCGAGCACGCGGGCAGCGAGCCGATGCCTGAGGGAGGGACGACGCGGAAGTACGGCTCGACGGCAATCACTTTCTATCGCGGAGAGGAATGACGTGGTAACCACGGCGATCTACGCTGGAAGCTTCGACCCGATCACCCGCGGACACGAGGATCTGATTCAGCGGGCCGGAGAGTTCGTGGATCATCTGGTCGTCGCAGTAGCCGTCAATTCTTCGAAGAAGGCACTGTTTACTACCGCGGAAAGAGTGGACCTGATTCGCGCGGCGACGTCGAAACAGACGCACGTCGAAGTCACTCAGTTCGAGGGCCTGCTCGTCGACTTCGCGAAAAAAGTCGGCGCGAAGCTCAACATCCGCGGATTGCGGGCAGTCAGCGATTTCGAGTACGAATTCCAGATGGCGCTCATGAACAGGCACATGTCGGAGAATTTCGAGACGGTGTTCATGGTGCCGTCCGTCGAGACGACCTACATCAGCTCGAGCGTCGTCCGTGAAGTTGCGCAGCACCATGGCAATCTCGAGGGGCTCGTACATCCAGCAATAGCCAAAGCCCTTGCGGACAAATTTGGCGATAGCCGGCCGGCGAGAAAGTGACTTTCAAGGAGGACATTCGCGCGCGCGCAGCCGGGCTCAAGCGGAGGATCGTTTTCCCCGAGAGCGGCGACGATCGCATCATCGCCGCCGCTTCCGAGATCGATCGCAGCGGCATGGGCATCCCGATGCTCCTCTCAGCTGGCGGCGGAATCCCGCCGTCCGCCCGAGCGCTTGGGCTCACGACGATTCCAACGGAAGCCGAGTCGCCTCTCGAATTCGCGCACCAGATGGTGGCGTCCGGCGAGGCCGACGCATGCGTAGCAGGAGCGGTCTACACTACGGCCGACGTGCTGCGGAGCGCACTTCGCAACATCGGCCCGGCAGAGGGTGTCCGAGCGGTGTCGAGCGCGTTCTACATTGTCGTCCCGTCCGCCGCCGGACTGTCGAGTGAGGTTCTGACCTTCACGGATTGCGCTGTGATTCCCTATCCGAGCTCAAGCGATCTCGCCGACATCGCGATCGCTGCCGCGCACGACCGAATCCATATAGTCGGCGATGATCCGCGAGTAGCGCTCCTCTCCTTCAGCACTCACGGCAGCGCACAGGGAGAGAGCGTCGACCGCGTGAGGGAGGCGGTCGCGATGATCCGGGAACGCGAGCCGGACCTCGCCGTGGACGGAGAATTGCAAGGTGACGCCGCGCTGGCCCCGACTGTCGCCGCCAGGAAAGCGCCTTCCAGTTCGGTCGCAGGCAGAGCCAACATATTAGTTTTTCCATCACTCGACGCCGGCAACATCGCTTACAAGCTTGTGCAGCGTATCGGTGGAGCGCAGGCGTTGGGACCGATTCTTCAGGGCTTCGCGCACTCGGTCGCCGATCTCTCGCGCGGCGCTGACAGTGACGACATTATTAACGTGGCCGCAATTGCAGCGCTGCAATCGGCCGGGCGGATTCATGCGGGAGAACAGGCGTCCTGAGTAGTCCGATCCACACTGGAGATTATCTGAATGAGTTTCTCGATCAAGAAACAGGGAGAGGTCGTTGTGGTCGATGTAGAAGGTCAGCTTATCGTCGGTAACCGGCAGGAGCTCAAGCAGAAAGTCCTCGATGAGCTCGAGAAAGGTGAGAAGAAATTCCTCATCGACTTCAGTCAGACCGGATATATCGACAGCTCCGGACTCGGGGTGCTCGTCTCCCTGTCGAAGAAGATCAGAGAACAGGGCGGAGAGCTCCGCCTCGCCAACCTGAACGATGATCTCCAGACGCTGTTCGAGCTCACGAAGCTCGACACGTTGTTCCAGATATCGGACACCCGGGAGCGCGCTCTAGAGAGCTTTTAATGGCCGAACCGCGCGTCGCGTTCGATCTTCAGATCCCGAGCGACGTCGAGTACATAGAAGGCGTAGTAGAGCTCGCGAGGCAGCGCTGCCGCGAGCTCAAGCTCTCCCCCACAAAGTGTTCGCTCAACGTTCCCGTCGCTCTGTCGGAGGCGCTCTCGAATGCAATCCTCCGAGGGAACAACTCCAGCGGCGGACAGCAGGTTCGCATCCGCGCGATCGTCAGCGACACCGATCTCGTCTTCGAAGTAGTCGACGAGGGCCCGGGCTTCGATCTCGACGAATGCACGGTCGATTGCACGACGGACGACAACCTCACGAAGGAAGAGGGCAGGGGCCTTTTCCTCATGCGGCGCCTCATGGATCGCGTCGAGAGCTTTCGCAACAAGGGGAACGTCGTTCGACTGACGTTGCATAGAGAGTGAAAGAGCTGGAGGCGGTTCTCATGGCGTTCCGCGAGGGGACGCACTGTGAGGCCGCCGTGTGGGGATCGGACGGCCGATCGGCGCCGACGGTGATCGCGCGATCAAGTCCAAAAGTGCAGATGCCGGACGTGCTGCCCGAGGAACCGGGTCAATCCGTGCCGACCAATTTCGGCACGCAGATCGTGACGCGCGTTCCTTCGGTCAAGAAGATCTGGCTCACGGTCGGACCGTGCGATCCTTCGTACTCGCCCGAGGACCGGCACATCAAGCTGCTCATGCCCGTCGTCGCGCAATTCACGCAAGCCGCCCTCGAGGTAGAGCACGCAGCGACTGAGCTGGCCGAGAGGTACGAGGAGATCAATCTCCTCTACACGATCGGCGAAATACTCGGACGCACCGTCACCCTCGAGGATGCCGCAGCAACGATTCTCACGGAGATATCGGAGACCGTTGGCGCTCGAGTCGCTTCCATCCTCGTCCATGACGCGCGCACCAACACGCTGCAGGCCGTCGCCGCCCTCGGCGTTCCCAAGGGGGAGATTCCGCCAATCAGCGCAGACGATCCCGTGAGCGTGTCGGCGCGCGTGTTTCGCACGCAGCATCCGCTCATCGTGGTCGGAAAGGGCGTGACGTTCGGAACGGAATCACCCTATGGACGCGGCGAAATGCTCTCCGTCCCGATCATGTGGACCACACCGACGGGCGGTCAGCCGCTAGGGGTCGTCAATCTCGCAGACCGTCGATCGCGGCAGCCGTTCACGGCTGGCGATCAGAAGCTCGTGATGGCCATCGCTACGCAGATCGGAACGGCGATTCAGAACGCGCGCCTCGTCAGCGCGTCTCTCGACCAGCAGCGTCTGCTCCAGGAGATGAGCCTGGCGCACGACCTTCAGATGAAGCTGCTGCCGTCGACCGCCGTGGTGTCACCCGAGGCGCAAGCGTCAGCGCGGGTCATACCGGCTGAAAGCGTCGGCGGAGATTTCTATCAGCTCTTCAAGCTGCGTGAAGGTGCGACCGGAGTGATGATCGGCGACGTCTCTGGCCACGGCTATCGCGCCGCGCTCATCATGGCGCTGGCAATGAGCGCATCGGCAATTCACGCGCAGAACATTGTGAACCCCGGACAGATGCTCGGCGCATTGCTGCAATCGTTGCGTGAGGAGCTGGAGTCGACCGAGATGTACATCTCGCTCTTTTACGGAGTCGTCGATCCGAAGAAAGGAAAGCTCACGTACTCCAACACGGGACATCCCCACGCGTTCGTGATAAGCCAGGAAGGAACCTGCACTCGTCTCGCCGCAGTCAATCCGCCACTCGGCATGACCGACGACACCCCGAGTGCCGCCTCATTGTCGTGGGTCAAGAACAAGGATCTCCTGGTCCTGTTCACCGACGGCATCAGCGACGCGCGAAATGCGAGCGATCAGCGCCTTGGGGAAGAGCGCGTGCTCGATCTCATTCGCGAGAACCGCGAGAACGACACCAAAGTCATCGTCGACCGGGTGTTCAAGATGCTCGAGGTACACATGCGGACGATTCCAGCGAGGGATGACCTCACACTCGTAGTCGTCAGGAGCTGACGGTGCCGCGCGCAAGGGCGCGTTCCGGAAGCGCGAGCGGCGGTGGCCGAAATTCGCCGAGGCGTCCGCCAGTGCTCAAGAAATACGGACAGCATTTTCTGGACGATCGCGCGATCCTGGAAGGAATCGTCGATGCTCTTGGCCCCAGCGCTGCTGACACCGTTGTGGAAATCGGAGCAGGCCGCGGGTCTCTCACCGACATCCTCGCCGGGCGGAGCGCGCGTGTGATCGCGATCGAGATCGATCGCGCGCTGGCGGAACAACTACGTGAGAGGTACAGAGACCGACCGCAGGTCGAAATCATCGAGGGCGACGTACTTGAAACAGATCTGAACGCTCTGGCGATAGACGCCGGGGTAATGCAGCCCGGCGACTTTCTGCTCATCGGCAACGTCCCCTACTACATCACAACGCCAATTCTCTTCAAGGCGCTCGAGCCTCCTATTCCCAGGCGGTCAGTTTTTCTTGTCCAGCGGGAAGTCGCGGAAAGAATCGCAGCGACGGCGGATACCGAAGCCTATGGGGCGCTGACGGTCAACGTTGCCGTGGTCGCCAGAGCGGAGCAGGTGCTCGGTGTCCCACGCGCAGCGTTCAAGCCGCCGCCCAAAGTGGATTCCGAAGTAGTTCGAATCACCCCGCTGGCGCGTCCACTGATCGAATCACAGCTCCTTCCGGCATTTCGGACCTTTGTACAAGCTGCGTTCGGTTTGCGAAGAAAGCAGATGCAACGGGTTATTCGGACAATCCGAGGGATCTCGGCCGAGACAGCTGCGGAGATTCTCGACAGCGCGGGAATCGATTCGTCGGCGCGACCGGAGGTAGTGAGCCCGGAAGGTTTTGTGCGGGTTTTCCGAGCGCTTCGAGGTTAGTCGCCGCGGTTGCTCAACGCGAAGGACAGCCCCTCGAGCTCCATCGCCATGTTGACGTTTCGCACGGTCACGTCCGCAGGCACCGCCAGCTGAACCGGCGCAAAATTGAGTATCGCCTTGATCCCGGCGCGCACGATCTGCTTTACCACCGACGCCGTGCTCTCCGCCGGCGTCGCTAACACCGCGATGTCGAACTCCTGCCTTGACGCATCCTTTTCGAGGTCCGCGATTGGGCGGACGGTGAGACTCTCCCACCGTTTGCCGATCTTCGACTCGTCGCTGTCGTATACCGCCGTGACGTTGAACCCGCGCTCGGCGAATCCTCTGTAGCGCGCGAGCGCGGCGCCGATTTTCCCGGCGCCGATGATGCATACGCGCCATTGCTTTCCGAGGCCCAGGATTTCGCGGAGTTTCTCGGACAGCTCGGGCACCAAGTAGCCGAGCCCTCGTTTCCCGAATGAGCCGAACAGAGAGAGATCCTTTCGCACCTGGGCGGACGTCGTGCCACCGAGCCGCGCGAGCTCGTCACTCGAGACCGTCGTGAGACCCTGGCGCTCGATCCCCTCGAGGAAACTCAGGTAGAGGGAGAGGCGCCTCACTGTGGATTCAGCTATCCGCTTCAAAAATGGGGCTTGTGAATAAGTTCACAAACTAGCGGTCGGACGGTCGGGAGGGCAAGAAAGACCAAGCGGGAAGAGGGAAGGGGGAAGAGGGATGAGGGGGCGGCAGATGCCGTCTTCCGTCGCGTCGTGCTCCTCGCGCTACGCCCCGGTTAACTTGTTGCCGATGCCAGTCCACGTAACCTCGGAAATTGGCGCGCTGCGTACCGTTCTCGTCCACAGCCCTGGCAAGGAGCTGCTGGCGGTGACGCCGAGCACGCGCGCGGATTTTCTCTACGACGACATCGTCGACGCCGATCTCGCGAAGCGCGAGCACCGGCGTTTCGTCCAGGTGCTCGAGCGATTCTGCGAGGTCCTGCACGTTCGCGATTTATTGGGCGAGGTCCTTCAGGACAGTGAAGTCCGCGAGCTGATCATTCGCGAGACGCTCGACGTGGTGCCGCTGGCCCCGCTCGCCTCGGAGCTGCGAGAGCTGCCTCCGGCAGCGGTCGTCGATCTGCTGATAGAAGGCAAAGAGGAAGAACCGGGTCCACTCTCGCGAACCCTCAACGAGTGCAGCTACTCGCTTCCGCCGCTGCCGAATCTTTTTTTCACTCGTGATTCAGCGATGGCGATTAACCGTCACATGATGATCGGATCCATGCGCTTCCACGCGCGCTGGACCGAAGAGCTCATCATGAAATCGCTTTTCACGTCGCACCCAAAGCTCGGCAACAGCGGCGTTCTCTACGACGGATCGGCTGAACGGAGGCTCAACCACACTCTCGAGGGCGGCGACGTCCACCCACTGAGAGAGGACGTGCTGCTCATAGGCTTTAGCGAGAGGTCGAGTCCCGCTGGAATCGACAGTCTCGCGAAGCTGCTTTTTGAGCAGACCGAGGTGAGCAATCTCATAGTCGTGGTGATGCCCCAGGAAGCGACTGCGATCCACCTCGATATGATCTTCACTCACGTCGACCGAGATCTCTGCGTCGTCTACCCGCCGCACTTCATTGGACCATACCGTCTGCCGATTCTACATTGGCAGAAGGGTCATCCGCAGATGCGCGAGCAACCTGATCTGTTCGCCGCACTCAGGCATTGCGGATTGCCGATGGAACCGATTCTTTGCGGAGGTGAAAAAAGAATCGTCCAGGATCGGGAGCAATGGGCGTCGGGTTGCAACTTCACTGCGATGCGCCCAGGAGTGGTCACGTCTTACGCGCGAAACGAGACAACGCTGAGAGAATTGGAAAAGGCCGGCTTCAGGATGGTCACGGCATCGGATTTTCTTTCGATGAAAGCCGATATCGCCGCGGGTGAAAGAGCGGCGATAACCTTCGAGGGTGGGGAGCTAGTGCGCGGCGGGGGCGGTCCGCACTGCATGACGTGCCCGATCACGCGCGACGACCCGTGGAAATGACGCGCGGAGTCTACGCCAAGCCGCAGGACACGCTGCTGACGTCGCGCGCTCTCGATTATCTGGCGGCTGGTCCCGCCGACGTCGTCGATTTGATCGGACACATCTGCAGCCTTCCCGGCGCTCCCCGCATCGTCGCGGAGCACATGGCACGGGCGATGTTCGACGGAAGGCACGAGTTCACGCGCACTGAGGACGGACGGTGGACGCTTACCGCGCGCTCGGCCGGAAATCCTTCGGGCGGGTACGTTCAGGCGCGAAGAGACGCAATCTCTCGCGGGCTCACGCCCTACTCGAGATTCTCCGAGCCGACAGGACCGCCGGAGCCGCTCTCGGAGCTCTCGTACGCAGTCGTCGACGTCGAGACAACCGGAGGGCGCGCCTACTCTGGCGACCGCATCACCGAGATCGCGGCCGTCGTCGTAAGGGGCGGCGAGATCGTCGAGGTCTTCGAGACGCTGGTGAATCCCCAGCGCCCCATTCCGCCCTTCATCACTCGGCTAACGAACATCACATGGGACATGGTGAGGGATGCGCCGACGTTCGAGCGCGTCGCACCGGAAGTACTGCGGGTGCTCGAGGGGAACGTGTTTGTCGCGCATAACGCGATGTTCGACTGGCGCTTCGTGACGGCCGAAATCTCTCGCTCCGCCGGTCAGCGGCTCTATGGCCGGCGTGTGTGCACGGTCACAGTCGCGCGCAAAATCCTTCCGCAGCTCTCGCGGCGTTCTCTCGACAACGTCGCGCGATATTACGGCGTGGAGATCAAGGGACGGCACCGCGCCGGCGGCGATGCGATTGCAACCGCGAAATGCTTCATCCGGATGCTGTCAGATCTGGAAGATCGGGGCTACGCAACCTGGGAACAGCTCGACTTGCTCCTGCGGAAGCCTGCCGTGCGCCGCAAGAAAAGACGGACGTCGGGCATGCCAACTCCTGTAACCCGCGATACCACGGCGTGACCGCTCCGAGTCCGCGAGTCGTTCGTCGAAAGATCGGCGATTTCACCGTCCACGCGGTGCAGGCGGGCGGGCAGAAGTTGGACGGCGGCGCGATGTTCGGCGTCGTCCCGAAGCCGCTGTGGGAAAAGCGCATCCCCTCGGACGAGCGCAATCGCATCCAGCTCGGGATGCGCTGCCTCCTGATCGAGCATCCGTCTGGCTTGATCCTGATCGATAGCGGGGCCGGTAACAAGGAGAATCCCAAGTTCAAGGACATCTACGGCCTGGAAAACGAAGGCGCCGGCGGCACGACGATGCTCGAGGACGGCCTGAAGGAAATCGGCGTCTCGCCTGAAGACATTGCGCTCGTGATCAATACGCATCTCCACTTCGATCACGCGGGGGGCAATACTCGAACCGGGCCCGGCGGGACCGTCGAGCTCTCCTTTCCGAACGCGACGTACATCGTTCGCCGCGGTGAGCTCGATTACGCACTGCATCCGAACGAGCGAACCGCTGCCAGTTATTTCGACCGGAATTACACACCGATCGAAGCGGCCGGAAAACTGGAGCTCGTCACGCGCGAAAAGCAGATCGTCAAAGGAATCCGCGTGGTTCCTACTCCCGGGCACACGCCTTTCCACCAGAGCATCCTGATCGAGTCGGCCGATGAGCGCGCGTTCTACCCGGGCGATCTCATCCCAACCCACGCGCATCTCTCGCTGCCGTGGATCATGGGCTACGACGTCGAGCCGCTGGTGACGCTGGAAACCAAACGGCGGATATTGAAACAGGCGTTGGATGAGGAGTGGCTGCTAATCTTCGAGCACGATGCGCTCGTACCGTGGGGTAGGATCCAGTACGACGGAAAGAACTATCGGCTCGCGGAGTAGGCGGGAAGCGGGAAGCGGGAAGCGGGACGCGGGACGCGGACGCGGTGTCGAAGGACCGAGGGCTCGGACTAACTGCATCGACGATCGCGGACTGATTGAGAACTGAGGACTCGGACCGACTACGGACTGACAGCTAACTGCAACTGCTCTCACTCACTGGTGCGAAGCGGCAGTTAGTAGCTGCCTGCTCTGGGCAAAGGT
>JBOHTB010000095.1:0-43922 GCA_050733435.1 Gemmatimonadaceae bacterium
GATGAAGGTCATGAATCGGCTCGAACCGGGCACCAACGATATACCGAAGACACCCCGAAAAGCAAGAAGGACGCCGGCTTCGTAGCGGGCGACAAGATCAACGGCAACTGAACCGGTGGGAGGCTCAACGCTGTTACTGCAACTGAACGGTGGGAGGCGGGAGCGGTCCAGGTGAAGGTAGGGAGTTCACGACGTCGGGACGTTTCGTTGCACCCGAACGCCAACAGGCCGCCTGTACCCGATCACCGCGACGGAAAGTCTGGGCGTAGTGAACTGGGATCTACCACCTAAACTACTCCCGCCTCCCACCAGTTCTTTGCAGTTGAGTCCTCCCGCCTCCCACCAGTTCTTTTGAGTTGAGTACTCCCGCCTCCCACCTGCTCTGTTCCAGTTGAGTACTCCCATCCGTTCTTTTGCAGTTGTTGCCAAGCCCGCAGACGATCCCAGCCTACTGCACCAATTTGACTCGCGCGGGGTCAACGATGCTTGGATTAGCTCCAGCCGGAAGATCTTCGTATATCACGACGGGCCGTCCCGCTATCTCCACCGTCGACAGCTGCAAAACTCTCCCTCCGGCCGAGTACTTCTTCACCGTGCCGGTGCCCGTCGCTTTCGTCGAGAACCTTTTTTCGATCGCCTGCCCCGCCAAATCGTAGAATTCTCCGGCGTCGACGGAAGAATCCCACACAGTGAGCCAGACGATTCCCGGACCCTGCGGCGTGTTAATCACCGCGTAGCGGTCACCGTCCCAGCCGGCTGCCCCTCGTATGGCGTCGTTCTGGTCGTTGAGGTGCTGGAATAGAAAGAGCCTCGTCTCGAACTCCCCAAAATCGTTCTCGTATTGCTCCTTCGCGTTCGAGAGGGCGCCAAGACTGACGCTGGTTGGCACGTCGCGATTGATGAAGAACGCGTTCGGATGAATGATCTGTTCGGTCGAAGTGGGCATGTCCTTGTAAACGATCGAGCCCGGCTTTCGCTCCTTGTAGTTGCGATAAAACTCCGCCCCGCTCAGGTACGGGAAAATGAGAGTCTCCTGAATCACTCGCGGCGCCGAGGCGAAGATCGGCATCGACGATTGGCTCTCTCTGATCATGTCGCGGACCCGATCCCAACCTCCGGGCAGATTGATCGCGATGTTCGATCCGCCCAGCATGATCGAGATCTGCTCGTAAACGGCCTGCCCTTCGAACACTGACTGCGCCGCTGTCTGCCGATCGTTGTCACCCGTCGCCTTCTGGACGGAATCGAGGCTGATGTACTGATCCTGCAGAGCGTGAACCAGCTCGTGGGTCACGATCGTCGCGACCAGGTCCTTGGATGAGCCGTCTACGATGTACAGAACCTTTGTGTGCGGATCGTAAAATCCGACGATCTGCTCCACGAGCAGGCTCTCGAGAAACGGCTGCAGCTTGAGAGTGTCGGGGATGAGTCCCAGTCGCTTGTAAGCCGCTTCCTCACCGGCGAGGTCACGAACCGCCTGTGAATCGCTCACCTGGTTGATGATGTACTGTCGGACCTGTTCCTTCGAGCGCGTTTCAACTTTCGGTGGCGTCTTGAACTTGAGTCCCACCGCCTTTTCGATGGCAGGAACAGCCTCGGCGACCTGACTCGCGTAGGGACCTTCATACTTCGGCTTCTGACTATGGCACGCGGAGACGAGCACGAGCGACGCCGCCGCGGCGATGCCGACGACCCACTCAAGACTAGCGCTCATTTGAAATCAGAGACGACAAAGCTCCGTCGGGAATCAGAGTCCGGATATGCGCAGGTACCAGGCGATGATCGCATCTCCCCAAAGCAAAGCGATCAGCGCTGCAGGCGCAAGAAAGACGCCGAATGGAAGCTCTCGCTTTCGCCATCCGCCGCTCGCCTCGAGAGCCAGCTCCGTCTGGCCCTTGTCGTCAGCGAAGCCGCGCGCAGAAAGCGGATATACCACGCCGAGCAGAACAATCGGCGCCAGGACAGCGCCGATGAAAATCGTCAGTAGGGACCGCGCCGGTCCGACGGCGGCACCTACTACGGCCATCAGGGTCACGTCGCCGAATCCCATCGCAGGTCTCTTGAGCCAAACCTCGCCCAGCCATCCGACGATGGCGATCGCTCCCGCGCCTACGCACATCCCCATGACTGCCTCCCACGGCCGCACAAATGGCGCGCTGTCACCGAAGAAAAGAGCGATGAGGGACGTGATCAGCACGAAGAACACGCCGAACACCGTAAAGCCATCGGGAATGAGAAAATGCTTGGCATCCGTCAGCGAGATTCCGAGGAGCACCGTCGCGACGACGGCCACGCGGAACGCAGTGAACGACATCCCGAATCGCAGCATTGCCGCGAGCCACAAGAGACCCACCAGCAACTCCACGATTGGATACTGAATCGAGATCCGTTCCCCGCACGAGCTGCAACGTCCGCGCAGTAGAAGCCAACTCACAACTGGGACGTTTTCCCGTGCCTTGATCGGGTGACCGCACTTGGGGCACCGCGACCTCGGCCTGACGACCGAGAGTCCTTCTGGCCAGCGCCCAATGCAAACGTTGAGAAACGAGCCGATACAAAGCCCAACGACGAATACGTAGATGTCTGCCAGAATATCGATCATTGCTTTAGCTCGTAGAGGATGATGCCCGCCGCGACCGCGACGTTCAGGGACTCGACCGAGTTGGAAATCGGGAGCGAGATGATCCTGCTCGCTTTCGCCCTGATTTCCGGATTGAGCCCCGAACCTTCATTACCTACGACGATTGCCAGGCGCTTAACAGCACGGCTTCTTTCGAGGGGTTTTCCCCGGGCGTCGGCGGCCCACAGCTCGAGGCCTTGCCGGTCCAGAAAACTCAGCAGCTCCCCTGTGTCCGCGTGCATGGCGGGGTGACTGAACTGAGCCCCCATTGACCCCCTGATGACCTTGGAATTCCAGAGATCTACGGTCCCGGGAAGAGCAATAGTTGCAACAGCGCCGAGCGCCGCCGCCGTTCGGAGGATGGTTCCGACGTTTCCGGGGTCCTGGACCGCGTCGAGTACCAACACACGGCACTCAGAGGGAATGTCGAGTGTATTCAGAGAGCGGGCCGGAACCTCGGCGATTGCGAGCACCCCTTGTGGGGACTCCGTCTCCGCGGCGGTCTGGAAATCCTTCTCTGATACCTCCGTCACTTCGACACCCGATTGATCGAGTTGTCCGCGAAGTGATTCTCCACGCGCCGTCGAGGACAGTGTGGTCGTAACCAGGGCACCGCGAATCGGTAAACGTGATCGGATCAACTCTTCTACGGAGCGGATGCCTTCGGCGACGAACAGCGATTGCTTCTCGCGCGCTTTCCTTCGCTGCAGATCACGGGCAAGTGTGAGTAATTTCACGGAGTACGGCTCGACCTTTCGCTGGAATGTGTTTTACCTTCGCGTCTCGCTAGCAATCCCATCGCCGGAGTCTGAATGAAGCGATTTCTCATAGGTCTTTCACTTGCCCCGTTTCTGGTTGCCTGCGGCATCTCACAGCAGCAGGAAGTGCAGATGGGACAGCAATATGCGCAACAGATCAACGCGCAACTACCAATCATTCAGGATCCGGAGCTCAATCGATACATAAACGTTCTTGGAGACTCCATCGCCGGCCTGACTAGCCGCCGCGACCTCGACTGGCACTTCTTCATTGTAGACAGCAAGGAAGTCAACGCATTCGCTGTCCCGGGCGGTTTCGTCTACGTGAATCGCGGCCTCATCGAGCGCGCCGACAAAATGGACGAAGTGGCGGGAGTGCTTGGCCACGAAATCGGTCACGTCGTGCGCCGGCACACCGTGAAGCAGATGGAAAAGGAACAAGGGGCGAACGTCGGAATTACTCTCGCCTGCGTCCTCACGGGAGTCTGCAATAACGGTGTAGCGAACGCCGCGATCAACGTCGCCGGCGGCGCCGTGTTCGCCAAATTCAGCAGGCAGGATGAAGCCGAAGCGGATCAGGAGGGATTCAAAAACGTCGTCGCAGCGGGAATAAGTCCGGAAGGAATGGTGACGATGTTCCAGAAACTTCTGGAAGAGCGAAAAACTCGGCCGGCAGGGGTCGACGCGTGGTTCCTCACACACCCTCTCGAAGAAGACCGCATCTCCGCCATTCAGACGCAGATCAATCAGCTTCCACCAAACAAGCTTGCGAGTCTCGGCACCGACACTCGCAACTTCCACAGCTTCAAGGCCCGTCTTCAGTCGCTTCCCCCTTCCCCGCCGCCGAGACAAGTGCAATAACTGAAACTCAGTCCGCCTGATGCGCTATGCGCCGCGAGCAATCGCGGCGCATCTTTTCTGAATGAGGATTGCGCTCACAATCGCTGGCTCCGATTCCGGTGGCGGCGCGGGCATACAGGCTGATCTCAAGACCTTCCAGAGGTTCGGTGTGTTCGGTACGTCCGCGATCACCGCGGTCACGGCGCAGAACACTCGCGGGGTGAGCTCTTGGGAGTCAGTGTCGGTGGCATTGGTGCGAGCGCAGATCGATTCGGTCGCGTCCGATCTTCCACCTGCGGCGTTCAAGACCGGAATGCTGGCCACCGCAGCAATCGCAACCGCGGTGTCCGAGGCAATCGAGACGAACGCACTCCGGAATTACGTGCTCGACCCGGTGATGGTCGCGAGCTCGGGAGACACGCTCCTTGAGCGCGACGCAATCGAAGTCATCACCACTCGACTGATTCCCGGTGCGTACCTGGTCACGCCCAACATTCGTGAAGCGGAGATACTCGTCGGATCCGCGATCGAGGACGAAGATGCGATGGCGATGGCCGCACAGACGATCGTGAGCGAGATGGGCGCGCATGCAGCGCTCATAAAAGGTGGGCACCTCGAATCCGGAGACAGAGTGCTCGATGTTCTTTACGATGGGAACGCGCGCACATTTCGCGGGCAGCGGCTCTCGAGTACGAGCACGCACGGCACTGGTTGCACTCTGTCCGCAGCGATCACAGCGCAGCTAGCGAAAGGCGAATCGCTCCATGCGGCCGTGCGTCGGTCGATCGACTTCGTTCAAAACGCCATCAGGACCGCGCCCGGCATCGGATCCGGACACGGTCCGCTGAATCATCTCGCCGCGGACTCCTGAGAAGCTGCCTCCCGCAAAAAAGCAGTGACCAGGGATTCGAATGCAACGCCCACGCGCTCAGTCGTAGCCAAAACCTCAGCATGACTTAGCGCGGCGCCGGTCACTCCCGCCGCTGCGTTCGTTATGCAGCTCACCCCAACCACCCGCATCCCCAGCGCTCTCGCCATTATCACCTCGGCCACGGTCGACATTCCAACCGCGTCGGCGCCGAGCAATCGAAGCATCTTGACCTCGGCGGGCGTTTCGTACGCTGGTCCGAGCAACCCCGCATAGACACCTTCGCTAAGCTTGATTTCCAGTTTTTCACCAACGTTGCGCAGCAGCCTTCTGAGTCCCGGATCGTATGCGTCGGTCATGTCGGGAAAGCGAATGTCTCCCTCCTCTGCGACGCCGACAAGTGGACTGCTCCCAGTGAGATTGAGGTGATCGGAGATGACCATCAAGTCACCAACGGCGAGCTTCGGAGATATTCCGCCCGCCGCATTCGAGACGAACAGATCCCGCACTCCAAGGGCACTGAAGACGCGGATGGGAAAAGCAGCGAGCGTCGCTGGATGCCCCTCGTACATGTGGAATCGCCCGCTCAACGCCACGACCTCGCGCTCACCGAGAGTGCCGAGGATCACAACGCCCTCGTGTCCGGCGACGGTCGCCTCGGGAAATCCGGGGATCTCCGCGAACGGAATCCGTACCGCATCCTCTATTGCCCGCGACAGGCCGCCCAATCCGGAGCCGAGGATGATTGCAAGCTTAGGCTCCCGCCGCTTGCCTGTCTTGCGTATCGCGGCGGCCGCTTCTCGCGCAGCCCGTGCAGTATACGACGGCGTCACGCTTCGGACCCGATCATCTCGTCGATTTTCTCCGTTGCTTCCTCGATCAGCGCGACTCGCTCCTCCCAGGGGAGAAATGCGCTCTCGAAGCCGTTGATGGCAACACCGGCCAGTTCGTCGATCGTGAATCCGAGGTGTTCGGCGGCATACACGTACTCATCGGTCAGAGTAGTCGCGCTCATGAGCCGGTTGTCCGTGTTCAGCGTAACGTTCAGCCCGCGGTCGAAGTACTCTCGAAACGGGTGCGTCGCGTACGAATCTGCGACTCTCGTCTGCACGTTGCTGGTGAGGCACACCTCGAGCGCGATACGACGGTCATTGACGTACTGCGTGAGATCCGGGTCCTCGATGAGACGAGTGCCGTGCCCGATGCGGTTCGCTCCACAAAGATGCACCGCCTGACGAATCGATTCGGGACCATCGCCTTCACCCGCATGCACGGTCACCGCGAGATTGTGCTCGCGCGCGTACTTGAACGCGGCCGCGTGCACGGCGGCTGGATTCCCCTTCTCACCTCCAGCGAGATCGAATGCTACCACGCCCTCGTTCTTGAACTCTACGGCCAGCTTCGCCATCTCGAGCGAGTGCTCGGCGGGGAATTGGCGGAGAGCGATGACGATGAATCGTCCAATGATTCCGAAGTCGTTCTCCGCGCGGCGCAAACCGCGCAATGGTGCCTCGACGGCTTCCACGAGCGACAAACCCCGGACGACGTTTAGAATTGGCGCGTTCCGAACTTCGATGTACCTCACGCCATCTTCCGCAGCGTCCTCCGCGAGCTCGTACGCGATGCGCTCGAGCGAGTCAGCGGTCTGCATTACCGATATCGTAGTGTCGAATAGCCGCAGGTAGTCCTCGAGGCTCTTCGCATCGTCGGCTCTCATTGCCTCGGCCAACTCGTCGGGGCTCTGGGTCGGCATCGGAACATGATATTCCCTCGCAAGATCCAGCAAAGTGGCCGGCCGCAGGGAGCCATCCAGGTGACAATGGAGCTCCGCCTTCGGAAGCTCGCGCAGTCTGCTGGAGAAAATCGACAACGGCATTACCGTGGGGCCGATTCGTCGTCTTCGTCGACGGCCTGACGAACGCGAACGATCCGAAAAATGGATCCGTTTTGAACGGGCGCGTCGTTCGCAGTCACGATGCCTCTGCTGTCGGTGATAACGCGCTCGCCGCTTCGGACGCTTGCCGCTGCGGCCGCATTCCATAAGTCGATCGCGTCGAGCGCCGTCGCGGAAACAGGGACGTCGACCGGCCGGGCGTTGACGTATACCCGAATCGTCTCGCTCACGGTGCGACCGGCACTATGCGGATTTCCGCGGGGGCGACGACGGGCGAAGGAAGAGTGCGCAGGTAGCCGATCAGCGCATCGAGATCGACGATGTTGAGCGCCTTCGAGCTCGTTGCGCGGCCTCCGGCGTCGTAACCCTCGCCGCCCGTGGCGAGGAAATCGTTCACGATGACGCTATAGGTCCGGGCGTCCGCGAGAGGACTGCCGTCAGCCATCGTGACCGACACGATTCGCGATCCTTTCGGCTTCGCGGGATCGTATCGTATCGTGAGTCCGCTCACGTGATCGTCGACGGCAGGCTTGGCAAGCATCGCTTCGAGGAGACCTCGGAGCTGCGAGCCCGTCATTGTGAGGGAATAAAGCACGTTCCCAAATGGCTGCAGCTCGAACAACGATCCGTACGTTGCCTCGCCAGCCCGGAGCTCGGTTCTGATGCCGCCATTGTTCATTATCGCGACGTCGCCCTTCCCGGCCCACCGCTGCGCGTCGGCGATCAGGTTCCCGAGCGGGTACTGATGTCCGTGACGGGCAAGCGTCTGGGTGATGGTCGCGACGCGTCGGTTCACGAGTGGCGCGACCCGTGCGACCGCCCTCTGAACAATCGAGTCGATCGACGGCATTGGCTTTATCGTATCGTCCGCAAGCTCTCTGACTTCGTGCTGCACACCGAGACCCGTATGAGCACCCAGAGGAATATCCAGAACATCGATGGCTCGTCCACTCGAGCGGGCCTGAACGACTGGGATGCCGTTGACGACGCTGTTCACGAGGGAGTGAGTATGGCCGCTCACTATCGCATCCACTTTCGAGTGAAGCTTCCTCGCGAAATCGATTATCTCGCCATTGCAGCTTGTGACGCCGTTGCTGCTGCAAAACGCGCCGGCGTGCGCGATCACAATCACAACGTCGGCGCCCCGCTTTCTCAGCTCGGGCGCAATACTGTCGACGATCGGTGCAGGATCATCGAAGCGGAGTCCGGCGACGTTGGCGGCGCGGGTCGTGGTCGGAGTGCTCACCGTCGAAATGCCGATGATTCCGATGTGCGTGCGGCCGCGCGTGACAATGGTGTCGTTCGGTATCCACTTCACGTCGCGCCCATCGCTATAGCGAACGTTGGCGCCGAGGATCTCGAAGCGTGCCTGACGCATCCGCGCGCGCAGGGTGTCGACGCCCCAGTCGAACTCGTGATTCCCGAGCGCCGACGCGGCGTAGCCCATTCTATTGTAGTACTGGACCACTGGACGTCCGTAGGAAAGGTTGGAAGCCGGCGTTCCCTGGAAGAGATCCCCTGCATCCACGAGAATCGTCTCGCACCGCGAGGCGCATTCCGTGCGCGCGCGGTTCAACGCTGTGGCGACGTAGGCGGCACCTCCGCGCCTCACACCCGACGCGTCTGGACGGGGCTCCAGCGCTCCATGAAAGTCGTTGGTCGCTATCACGCGCAGAAATCGAGTTCCAGGAGGAAATGCCGGTTGTGCGGCAGGCAGCGCACCGAGGAGTGTCACCTTGCCTCCACCCTCGTGAATCTCGAGCCCGGGTCCGCGGACAATGCTCCAGTTCGGCGTGAAGTAATCCGCCTGTCGCAGGACGGAGCGGCGACGCACCTCGTCGATCAACAGTTGTCGTATCTCTTGCTGCTTGTCGTAGACGACCGGCGCTCCGTTCAGCATGGCGTAGCCGCCGCCGCCGGTTTGCCGGTAGTTGTTGAGAGCCAGCGTGAACGTGTCAGTATCGTGGACCGGAGCACCCTTGTAATTCAGCTCCGTGACGCGAAATCCAACGGGCTTCGACACGTCGAGCATATAGTCCACGCCGGATACAATGTCGAAGTTGTAGCCCGGAATTCCGGGTTCCGTTTCGAGTGGCGAAGTCGGTGAAGGCACAGTCCGGTAGTATCGGCTGCTGAATTCGAGATAATCCCGAAGTTTCTTCCCAGTAATTCTCACCGCCCTCAGCGTGTTGTCGTACGGATAGAGCTGCGCCACCTGCGCGATGGTGATCGGCCCTGGCCCAAGCCGCGCGCCGAGAGAAAACGCAGCAGTGGAAGCGAGGTCGGCGCCGGCAGCGCGTCGTTCCGTCTCCAGAATGAAATCGATGAGCGGTGTATCCTTGATCCTCGCGGAATCCGCGGTCCAACGCTCCGGCGTGCTTCCGATGGGCGTCGTGACGTATGCCACGGTCTCGCGGTGTATTTCGCTCGTGACAGCGAGAACCGATG
Source organism: Gemmatimonadaceae bacterium (assembly GCA_050733435.1). Classification (GTDB taxonomy): domain Bacteria; phylum Gemmatimonadota; class Gemmatimonadetes; order Gemmatimonadales; family Gemmatimonadaceae; genus UBA4720. Next base: position 9,429 of record JBOHTB010000095.1, read on the forward strand.
GATCCTCGGCGTGTCCCGCAACCGGCACGAGATCGCTGTGTTTTTCGGTGACGCGCCAATGTCCGCCGTCTCGAGTGAGAATCAAATGGGCGATGTCGACGCTCGTCGCCCAGTTCTTTGGCTGGATTAGAAGTGTCTGGCCGACGGTGGTCCCGCGCATCTCTTTGTGCGAGTGACCATAAAGAACCAGGTCGATCCCCGGCACCTCGGCCGCCACGCGTGCGGCGACATTCTCGCTCGGCACTCCAGTGCTCGCGGTGTCATAGCTCGAGGGCTCGTCGAGTCCTGAATGCACAGTGACGATGACTACGTCCGCGCCGGCCGCCCGAACTTCTTTCACCGCATCGCGAACGGCCGGGACAATGTCGCCAAATCGAAGTCGACCACGAATATTTTCCGCATCCCACAGCGTGACACCCGGAGTCGTCGCGCCGACAACGCCAATCCTGACTCCCGCACGATCGATGATCGTCCACGGACGGTATGCGTGCACTCCGGGCGGATCGAGGCGGTAGGTATTTGCGGAAAGAAATGGGAAGCTCGCCTGCCGTACCGCGCTATCGAGGTAAGGCACACCGTAGTTGTACTCGTGGTTGCCGATGGCCGCGGCGTCGTAGTGCATGGTGTTCATCGCGGCTACGATTGGGTTAGACCGGTTGGTTGAGACGCGCGCGGCTACATACGCCAATGGATTTCCCTGGAGCAGATCGCCGGCGTCGATAAGAATTACGCGTCCCGGGTTCGCTGCACGCACCGAGTCGACGATCGTAGCGGCACGCGTGAGGCCGCGGATGGTCTCTGCCTTGTCCGCGTAGTAATCCCACGCAGTGATCCGCCCATGCACATCGGTCGTCGTCACCACTGCCAGGTCGACGGTATTCGCGGAAGGCGCCAGTTGCGCGGCTGTGCAGCCCAGTACGCCGGCAAGAAAACAATAACAGGCGGCCCTTAACACGTGTGTGAGGTTCTCATGTTTGTTGTGAAATCAAAAGCTAGCCGGACGCACTCGGTCGAGGGAGTGCGCGTCGAAACGGCGAGGAGTCCGCGTCGTCTCTTGACTATCCGCCACTTCCTGCAGCGATGTTCTCACTCCTCCAGAACACACACTCATGACCATTTATCTCGCTGCTGCTCCGGATCGAGGCAGTTCGATGAAACGAACGATCATCGGGCTTCTCACGACGGTCGCAGTGCCGCTGCTCGCAGGCGCGCAGCAACCTGCCGACACAACGAAGCCAACGCCACCGCCCACTCCACCGTCAGCAATTGTATCGATTCCCGTAGACTTCTCGGGCGTGCTCCTCGCGAACTTCCAATATCGGGGGGACAAAGGCACCTCACAGTCGCAGAACAAGTTCGATCTGGAGCGCGCATACCTCACGTTCAGAATGCCGGCAGGAGATCGCGCCAGTGTTCGCGTGACCGCCGATGTCTTTCAGGCGACTACTGCACCCAACGACGCCTATTACAGGGGTTGGGTGATCCGGGCCAAGTATGCCTACCTTCAGTACGACTATTTGAGGAGCGGTGGCTGGAGCGGGGTCGCCCGCGGTGGTCTCGTACATACCGTGGTCATCGATCACATCGAGTCGTTCTGGCCGCGCTGGATTTCGCAGACCGCGGTCGAGCGGGCGGGCTTTTTCTCCTCCGCCGATGCCGGCGCCGCAACACTGCTCACCCTGCCGCATAGGTTTGGTGAGTTCTACGCGACGATCACCAACGGACCCGGCTACACTTCGCGTGAGACTGACCGCTTCAAGGACTACTCGGCAAGACTTTCCCTGACACCACTATCCGGAGCGGACAACAAGGTCCTGAAGACCTTCGCACTAACGGGTTGGATCTACCAGGGCGCTGTCGCTAGCTCCTTTGTTGCTGGCGGCGCGGGTCAGCTCGGCCCGATTGGGTCTTCACTCCCACGCACGCGCTCAGGGGTTTTTGTAGGGGTTCGCGATCCTCGGCTCTCCGCAGGCGCGGAATGGGATACCCGAAAAGACGCGAAAGAAACCGGGGCCAACACACTGCTAGCCCCGGCGGTCGAAGTTGACAGTACCGGACGCCTAATCTCTGGCTTCGCGTACGTGAAACCGCTCCAGCTCGTTACCTCTTCGACCATCCCACTCGGGCTTGTTGCTCGCTGGGACCGCTTCAAACCAAACACTGGCACAGCCGGGATCGTCAACACGATTATCGGCGGATTGACCTTCGATCTCAACAAGAAATCCGCGCTCGCGCTGGACTACCAGGAAGTGGCCCCGCACGGTGGCGCCATCGCAGCGGCGACCAAGACCTACTTTCTGCACCTGGTAGCAAATTTCTAGAAACTTTTTTCGGGACGGTCCGGCGCCCTGACGATGGTCTCTCCACTCACGGGCCTGCAACGAGCGCTATGATCCAGTAGGAAACCGCTGCTACGATTCCGGCGGCCGGTATGGTTATGATCCAGGCCCATACAATTCTTTCGGCGATTCCCCACCGCACAGCGGAGAAGCGATAGGTCGCCCCCGCGCCCATAATCGAGCCGGCGATCGTGTGCGTAGTGCTGACCGGAATCCCGTAGTGCGTTGCGATTGTTAGAGCGAGCGTTCCGCCAGTTTCCGCGGCGAAACCGCTGATCGGGCGCAGTCGTGTTATGCGGGATCCCATCGTATGGACGATCCGCCAGCCGCCGAACAGCGTACCAAGAGATATCGCGGAGTACGCCGCTAGCTTCACCCATAGCGGTATCTCGTCGGTCGCAACGTAGAGATGATGCCAGAAGCCGGTCTGCGCTGCCATCAACGGCCTCACCGAAACCAGCAGGCCGACGACAACGCCCATCGTCTTCTGCGCGTCGTTCGCGCCGTGCGCGTGTGACAGCGCCGCGGAGCTCAGAAGCTGCATTCCTCTGAAGAAGCGATCGACTCTGTTGGGTGCCATCCGCTGGAACAGCCAGTAAACCGCTACCATCAGGACGAAACCAGCTGCCATCCCGATCAGCGGCGAGAGAGCGATGAAGGACAGTGTCTGGTACCACTTCACTCCCCACGTGATTGCGCCAAATCCAGCCTTCGCGACGCCGGCACCAGCAAGACCGCCGATCAGAGCATGCGACGAGCTTGACGGGATTCCGTAATACCAGGTAATGAGATTCCAGACGATCGCGCCAATCAGACAGCCGAGCAGGAGATTGGGCGTGGTGATCTCGGGACGAATGATTCCCTTCTCTACCGCTTTGGCGATCAGTGTTCCGGAGGTGAAAGCCGCCGCGAAGTTGAAAATTGCAGCCCATATGACGGCGGCGAGGGGACTGAGCACCCGTGTGCCGACGATCGTGGCGATCGAGTTCGCCGAGTCGTGGAAGCCATTGCTGAAATCGAAGATCAACGCGACCACGATGATCGCGGCGACGTAGTAGATCACTAAGCGTTCTTCAGTGCAATGCTCTGTAGCACGTTCCCCACGTCTTCACACTGATCCAGCGCATCCTCGATTTTGTCGTAGAGATCCTTCCACTTTACGACCTCGAGCGCATCCCCGCCCTCCGCGAACAGGGCTCCCATCGCCTCGTGATAAATCGCGTCCCCCTCCTCTTCGAGCGATTTGAGCTTCTCGCTGACGGCGTATACGTGCTTCGCGTCCTTCATGTCGCGAACACCTTCCTCGACGGTAGCGGCAGCGCGGGTCAGCACTTCCGCGAGGACTACGGCGGCGGGACGCGTGCGCTGGATTCGAAAGATCGTGGCCCGCCGCGCGGTTCCGTCGATCAGATCGATTACGTTGTCGAGCTCCGACGCCAGCGCGTGAATGTCCTCACGATCGAACGGAGTCACGAACGTGCGATCGATTCGATCGATGATGTCGTGGGTGAGATTGTCCGCTTCGTGCTCCAGACCCTTGATTCTTGAGACTTTGGCTTCGAGCTCACCCGGACTCTTGAAAAGCTCGTGCAGCAGACCAGCTGAAGCGGTGAGTCTTATGGCGAGCTCGGTGAACAGGTCGTAGAACTTTTCGTCGCGCGGGAGGATCCGCAAAAGAAATTCTCCGGAGGTGTCGGGCTGGAGGGAAGAAGCCTGGTGACAAAAATCTACGCGACCCGTGTGCGTCGCACTACCAAATTGCGATTCTCGAAAACCTTCACGAGCAGCACGCCGGTAAGAAATCCACCGACGTGTGCCCAGACCGCGACACCGCCGCTCAGGTCGGCGCCGTTCTGCAGCTCGGGCAGTGCCGCGACCACCTGCCAGAAGAACCACCAGATCAGAACGAGCCAAGCCGGGATCGGAATAACCTTAAAGAAAATGATGAAGAAGAAAAGCATCCTCACACGCACTCTCGGATAAAGGACGAGATATGCGCCGAGTATTCCGGATATCGCTCCTGATGCGCCCACCGTTGGAACCGGCGACATCGGTTGTGCGAGAATGTGAGCCACCGCCGCGGCGAGGCCGCACACGAGGTAGAAAACGAGGAAACGGAAGTGGCCCATGCTGTCTTCGATGTTGTTCCCGAACACCCAGAAGAAGAGCGCGTTGCCAAGGATATGGCCCCAGCCACCGTGCAGGAACATCGAGATGAACGGCGTGAAGATGTTGATCGAATCGTTGTCGACCACGCACGCCATGCCGCGGCCGAGCGGCACGGCCGTCCCGATCGGCGCCATATGAGTGAGCTCGCCGGGAACCATGCCCAGGTTGCACACGCTTGTGGACAATGCCTGTGGGTCGAATCCCGCGCCCTGCACGAAGATCCACATCCCGAACATCGCGATAAGGATCAGGTACGTCATCCACGGAGTGCGGACGGTCGGAAGTTCGTCGCTTAGTGGGATCACGCTCTTTCAGGCGCTTGGTCGGGGCGGGAGGTTGAGTGCGAACCTTAAGCTAGCTGCCGGATCCAGCAGTTTGGGTGCGCGTACCTACTGGGGTTTGAAGGTCGCGTACATGCCGAGCATAGCGTGTGGCGGCGTGTCGGGGCGGTCCCTCAAGGTGCAGATAAGAACGTAAGATTTCCCCGGTAGGAGATCGACCCAGAGCTTTCCATCAGGACTCTTTGCGGCCCCCGCGATCAGGATGCCGACAGAGCGCTCGACGACGTCGCGCGAGCGCCCCCCGGCCTTGAGAATCTTCAGAACTGAGTCGACTGTTTGTCCGTCCCTCAGTCTGGCAATGCTAGCCTCGTGTTGAACCGTTCCATGATTCGTGAAGGTGAAAACCGTCGGTCCTGAGGCTATATGGCTCGGCAGCGGCGCGAACGTATAATCGTTCGCCACGACTTCGATCCGCTGCGGCCCATCGAGCTTTGCCTGCGTCGAGGCCTGTCCGCCGCTGCTCCTGGGCAGAGCGAAGCACGCAAAGAAGAACAACACTACACGGAATCGCTCAGTCACCAATTGGCCTCCGAGAAGCGCGCCAAGATGGCAAATCCAGTCGCACAGGGCAAGTTGGCACCCTCAGCGGTAGGGTAAATCGTCGGATCGCGCCGATATGGCAGAGATTTTCGGCCCCGTGCTTGCCTCTGGAAACCAGGATGCAACAACTGAAACTGGAGCGAGGCTCGCTCACGGGAGAAATCAAGAATGGCTGACAAAGTAATCGGAATCGATCTCGGTACCACGAACTCGGTCGTCGCGGTGATGGAAGGCGGAGACCCCGTGGTCATCCCAAACGCTGAAGGCGGCCGGACGACGCCCTCCGTCGTCGGATTCACCAAAGACGGCGAGCGGCTAGTGGGTCAGATCGCAAAACGACAGGCGGTAACCAATCCACAGAACACCGTCTTCTCGATCAAGCGTTTCATGGGTCGCAAGATGTCCGAAGTCGCTGACGAGACGAAGCGCGTTCCCTACAAAGTCGTCGCCGGATCGAACGACGTCGCGACCGTCGAAGTCCAGGGCAAACGGTATTCGCCGCCCGAGATTTCCGCGATGATCCTCCAGAAAATGAAGCAGACCGCGGAAGACTACCTCGGCTACAAAGTCGAAAAGGCAGTCATCACCGTGCCGGCTTATTTCAACGACTCGCAGCGTCAGGCGACGAAGGACGCAGGAAAGATTGCGGGTCTTGATGTGCTCCGGATTATCAACGAGCCCACTGCAGCGGCGTTGGCGTACGGTCTCGACAAGAAGAAAGACGAGAAGGTCGCCGTGTTCGACCTTGGCGGTGGCACATACGACATCTCGGTCCTCGAGCTGTACGACGTCGAAGGGTCCCGTCAGTTCGAAGTGAAGTCGACCAACGGTGACACGCACCTCGGCGGCGATGATTTCGATCAGCGCGTCATCGACTGGCTCGTGACCGAGTTCAAGCGCGACCAGGCCATCGATCTTTCGAAAGACCCAATGGCGCTCCAGCGGCTCAAGGAAGCGGGCGAGAAGGCGAAAATGGAGCTCTCGACCACCCAGTCGACCGACATCAACCTTCCGTTCATCACCGCTGACCAGAGCGGTCCGAAGCATCTCAACTATACGCTCACCAGAGCGAAGTTCGAGCAGCTCGTGGACGACCTGATCCAACGCACGATTCCTCCGATGGAGCAGGCGTTGAAGGACGCCGGTATCAAGCCGAACGAGATCGACGAAGTTCTTCTCGTCGGCGGATCGACTCGTATTCCAAAGATCCAGGACATCGTCAAGAAGTTTTTCGGCAAAGAGCCGAACCGCGGTGTCAACCCGGACGAAGTGGTAGCGATCGGAGCCGCGGTTCAGGGCGCGGTACTGACCGGCGAGCAGAAGGATGTTCTGTTGCTCGATGTCACTCCGCTCTCACTGGGTATCGAGACTCTTGGTGGCGTTACCACGGTACTCATTCCGCGCAACACCACGATTCCTACCAAGAAGAGCGAGACCTTCTCGACGGCTGACGACAATCAGACGACGGTGGAGATCCACGTCCTTCAGGGCGAGCGCGAGCTGGCGACCTACAACAAGACGATCGGCAAATTCCAGCTCACCGGAATTCCGCCGGCACCACGGGGCATGCCTCAGGTCGAAGTTACGTTCGACATCGACGCCAACGGCATCCTTCACGTGACCGCGAAGGACAAGGCGACGGGCAAAGAGCAGAAGATTCGCATCGAGGCGTCCAGCGGACTTTCCGATGCGGAGATCGATCGCATGGTCAAGGACGCCGAGAAGAACGCGGCCGAAGACAAGAAGCAGCGCGAGGCGATCGACGCTCGCAACCGACTGGACTCGATGACGTACGAGGTCGAGAAGAACGTGAAGGAATGGGGCGACAAAGTCTCACCCGAGACCAAGGCGAAAGTCGACGCTTCGATCGAGCGCGCGCGCAAGGCGCTTCGCGGAGACGACATGAACGAAATCCGCGCCGCACAGGAAGAGCTGACGAAGGTGTTCAGCGAAGCCGGCCAGGCGTTCTACCAGCAGCAGGGACAAGCCAGCGCACAACCTGAGGCAGGTCAGCCAGCGGGAACCGCCGCGGGAGCGGAAGGTGCGGCGAAACCCGATGACGTGGTCGAGGCTGACTACGAGATCGTCGACGAAAAGAAGTAGCCACCAAGAAGTTCGAAAGGCCCGCCTGAAATCAGGCGGGCCTTTTTTTTCTTCCTTCGATATCAACGGTCCGCGACCACGCTCCAATCCGCGAGATCTCCCCACCAGCTATCGGCCCGGACGCCAGCCGTTCGGATCCGAGGAGAAACTCCGTGCACGTTCCGCAGCTCGTATATCCACATTGCCGGGGCATCGTCGGTCAGGATGCGGTAGGCGCGACGGTACAGATCGACGCTGCGCCCCGGGTCCATCTCGCGCACGGCGCTGTCGATCACCGCATCGAACGCCGGGCTTCGGTACGATGTTTCGTTGTAGCCGCCCTTTCTGATCTCAGAGCTGGCCCATTCGTCGCGCACAGATGATGGCGTCGGATCGATGTGCCACGCGTTGAGCGCTGCGTCGAACTTCCGATTCTCCAGCCGCTCGCCGAATGTGTTCGACTCGAGCCGGTCGAGACTTACATCCGCTCCAGCGCGCCGCCACTGCTCCTGCAGCAATACGGCAATCCTGGACCGAATCGCGCTGGATGTAGGAACCATGAGCGTAAATGAAAGTCTGGTTCCCGCGCGTACGCGAATACCACCGGGGCCGCGCTTCCACCCAAGCGAGTCGAGGGTGTGAGCGGCCGCTGTGCTGTCGTACGGTAAGCCAATGGTCGTGTCACTCGTCGGAATGGCTCGAGTGACTGGGCCGTGAGCCACCAGGCCGAGAGTATCGAAGACGCTTCGGACTATCGCCCTTCGATCTGTCGCCATGACAAGGGCTCTTCGCACGTTGCGGTCGCCGAGAATGGAGTGCGGTTTGTCGCGTTGGGGATCCCGCAGATTGAACGCGAGATATCCGTAGTCCAGGCTGCCGTTCGTCGCGACGATTCCTTTGCCCTTGTGTATCGCTTGGGCGACGTACTCCGGTTTGACGACGTCGAGAAAATCGGCGGCACCTGTGAGGAAGCGCAGCGCTGCCGCCGGATAATCCGCAGATACGAGCCAAACCACTCGGTCCGCGTTTGGACGTCCACGATAGTTCGAGCTGTCCGCGGTCAGGACGATTCGCGTGCCGCGCTCCCAGCTGGCAAAGCGGAATCGTCCGCTCCCGATGGGATGCTGAGCGAAATCGGATGTCCGAAGATCGGCCGGTGCAACGGACTTCAGGAGATGCGACGGCAGAATCGGGACCGATGAAGCAATCTTCCAGAAGGCGTCGGGCGAGCGCCGGTGTAGCCACACGCGCGCCGTCATCGAGTCCGGAAGAGAGACTGAATCGACGTTATCTAGATTCGACGAAAGCGGAGATCCGAGGGTGGTGTCCTTCACCAGTCCATAAGTGAACTTGACGTCTTCCGCGCGAACTGGCATTCCGTCGTGCCATCGGGCGGCGGGATTTATCTGGAATTCAACCGACGCTGAATCCGGTGCCCAGCTCCACGCACGTGCGAGCTTCGGCGTGAATCCGACATCGCCAACCGCGCTCAGATTGGGGCCAATCTCCGCAAGATTGTCGAAGATTTGATCGCTGACCTGCTTGCCCTGAAGCGAAAGCGTCAGCGGAGGCAACAGCGCATCGGCGTCCGCAGAAGCCGATATCGAAATCGTTCCCCCGACTTGGCTCGCGTCTTCGCCGTTATGACATCCTGAGACGAAAAAGCAAACGATACCAAGACCGGTTACAAGCCTCGAGGTCACGAGGGCACGCCGGCGGCAAAAATTGCCATCCTCTGAGGAGTCGGGCGCCCCGGTATGTTCGCCGTTTCGGCCCAGGCGAGAAACACCTCCAGAAGCTGCGGATCGAACTGACCCGGCGACGAGCGCATGATGTCCGCTGCACGGGCATGCGTAAGTCCCGGACGGTAGGACCGCGTCGTCGTGAGCGCGTCATACACATCCGCGACACACAGAATGCGGGCTGCAAACGGTATCTGCTCGCCGGCCAAGCCATCCGGGTATCCCGTCCCATCCCATCGTTCGTGGTGGTTACGGATAATCGCGTGGATGTCGCCGGGGAAATCGATGTCCGCTACAAGCTCGAGACCGGCCTCCGGGTGGCGCTTCATGATTTCCCATTCCTCAGGTGTCAGTTTGCCAGGTTTGTTCAGCACCTCAGTGGGAACGATGATCTTGCCGATATCGTGAAGCAGCGCGCCTATACGAAACCAGAACAGCGATCGCGCATTGAAGCCCATGCTGTCGGCGAGGACGCAGGCAAAAAACGCGACTCGATCGCAGTGCCCGCGCGTGTAACGGTCCTTGCTTTCAATCGAATTGCCCCACTGACCCGCGATCTCCAGAAACCGCGACTCGAGCGCACCGTGTCTCTTTTCGACGTGCGCGACGCGATGGCTCGCCTTGAGCTGGGCGTAGAGTGAGTGCGCTTCGTTCAGACTGTGAAGCATTTCGCGATGCCGCTTCTGCGTCCAATAGAGCTCCGCCTGCTGTTCCGCGACGTCGGCCCTTAGCAGTAGATCGCCGGTCTCCACGGCGTGGCGCCCCGCAGCATCCAGATGTTGCGACGCCCGTTCGTAATCCGAGCGCTCGCGCGCGATTACGCCCAGATGTCTGTACACCTCTCCGCGCCACGATGGTACATCGTCCGTCGCAACTGCCAAAAGTTTCTCGCACTCGGCCTGAGCTTCGTCGTAGCGCTTGGCAGCGATATAGAGCTGCACCTGATTGGCCGCGAGATCGAGCTGTCTCGCGCGATCGCCCTCCTCAGCGAATGCGCGAGCGGATTCAGTGTACGCCGCCTCGGCGTCAGCCAACTCTCCCAGCTCCATGTAGGCGAGGCCGATGTTGTTCAATACCTGCGCCTCGTGATTTCTCAGGCCAAGTGCCTGATATCCGAGATGGCTCAGCCGGAATGCTTCGAGGGCGGCCCTCAAATCGCCACGGATCATCGCGACGGTTCCAACATTGGAGTCGATCATGGCTATGAGCGCGGCGTCGGCCGCCAGTTCGGCTTTGCTTCTCGCCGCCGCATAGATCACCGCAGCCTGGTCGAGATCTCCGCCCATTTGGTACACGATTCCGACGACGTTGAGCGCTTGTGCAACTGCGGCCGGAGAACCAGTCACATCGGCGGCAGCAACCGCGGCCTCGAGCACATCGAAGGCGGCCCCGCGATTGCCCTGTTCGAGATAGGCGCGTCCAAGCCAGCGCAATGCGGCAAGGCGGGTGGGCGCGTGGGCATCGGGATCCCGAACAAGCTGCTCGTACAGTGCACACGCATCTGCCCAGCGCCCTTCCCTCTCAGCCTGCTTCGCCCTGTCCATGCATTCTTTGACGGCAGGCGATTCGACTGCCCGAATCTCGACCGTGGGGCGGGCGTTCGTCATGATGATGCGAGTATTGTCCGCCGCACGCTGCTTTCGTCGCGCAGCTTCCTGGCAAGTGTGGGGCGGGAGATGCCGAGTATCCGCGCCGCCGCGCTTAAGTTGCCACCCGTTAGTCCGATTGTGGTGTGGATCGCTTCATCGACGATCGACTGCAGCGATTTCCCTTCCGGCGGAATGTGAATCATCGCGCCAGCTGGTGCGCCTACGAGTGGTACGAGCGAGCGGCGTTGAAGGGAGAGATGGTGAGGATGGATCAAGTCGCCAACGCACACGACGACAGCACGCTCGATGACGTTCTTCAGCTCGCGAACGTTTCCCGGCCAGTGATGGCGCTCGAGCGCGTCTATCGAATCAGCGGCGAGGCGAAGATTTTCACGGCCCTCGCTCTCCGCGTAGCGCTGCACGAAGTATTTCGCGAGCAGCGAGACGTCGCCATTCCTGTCGCGAAGCGGCGGAAGCTCGATGCGTGCGACATTCAGACGGTAAAATAGGTCTGCGCGGAAGTGGTTGTTCTCCACTGCTCGCTCGAGAGCCGCATTCGTACCGGCAATGATGCGAGCGTGGAGCGTCTGCTCGCCCGATCCACCGAGTCGGCGAAACCGTCTGTCCTCAACGACTCTGAGCAGCTTCGCTTGGAGCTTGAGAGGGAGCTCCGCGACTTCATCCAGAAAGACTGTGCCGTGGTCGGCGACTTCCAGTAGTCCTCGCTTGAGCGTCTTGGCGTCGGTGAAGGCGCCCGGCTCATGGCCAAACAGCTCGCTCTCGAGAAGCGTTTCAGGAATCGCCGCACAGTTGATTGCGACGAATGGCTCGGCTGCGCGTGGGCTCGCCGCGTGGATGCCGCGGGCGAACAGCTCCTTACCGGTTCCAGTCTCTCCCACGAGCAGAACGGTCACGCTGCGGCTCGCGGCTATCTGGGTCGCGAGCGCAATTACCTCGCGAACGACGAGACTGTCGCCAATGACGTGAGAATGCCACCGCTCTGCGGGGGTATTCGAAGGCCGCGCTGGACTGATTGTGCCGTTCCTGTCGCGGGCGCCAAACAAGACGCGGCCGCGCTCGGGTTAAAGAAGCGGATTGCAGAGAAAAAGGCGGTCCGGAGAGCGACTCCGTCCGCCTTCTATCAGACGAGGACGTGCTCGCCTGAGTCACCCCGCGCGGGCCTCCCGAGAAGCCGCAGGGGAGTCCTAAAAGATGCCTACCCAGGCAATGAGCTAATCCTGAGTTGCAAGTCCGCAAGGTCGTGCCGGGCGCCGACCTGTTTGAACGACTCTGCAGCCTCTCGCCACGCCGATTTCGCGGCTCCAGGATTCCCGAGCGACCGCGAGATCTCGCCGAGCTCGCGTAGCATCTCGGCGTGGAGCAGCCGGTCTTCAGCGCCTTCCGCCTCGTAGATTGCGATGCGAAGCGTGGCGATGCTCTTGTCGAGGGCGCCTCGTTCACGTTCGATGCTCGCCTTGCACTTTAGCGCGCCCGCAGCAGTCAAGTGGTCGCCGCGCCGCTGTGCCTCTTCGAGGGATTGCGTGCAGAGTTCCTCTGCAACTTCGAGTTGGCCAAGGCCGACCCTCGCCTCGGCGAGATTGAGCGTGATGATGCTTTCGACGATAGCATCATTCCGTTTGACCGCGATTGCAAGTCCGCGGTGGAGGTTTTCCAACGCTTCGCCGAAGTTTCGAATCTTCGTATTCAGCATCCCGATATTGTTGAGGACCCAGGACATCGCTTCCAGATCACCCGCATCCTCGAATGCATGCAGGCTGTTGGCGTACGCTGCAGCGGCAGCGGCAAAATCACCACGCATGTTGGCGAGAACACCGCGATTCTGCTCTATCATTCCGAGCAATCTCTGTTCGCCGATTTTTTCGGCGAGAGTCGCAGCTTTACGGTACAAACGATCCGTTTCCTTCTGATCCCCGCGACGTTGTGCGACGATGGCGAGGCAGTTGAACGCGTGCGCCTGACCGGCGTCGTAGTGGGCCCGGCTGGCTTTGGCGAGACTGTTACTGTAACAACGGTAAGCGGCTTCGGTTTCCCCCCGCTCCCTGAGAAGCGTCCCTTTCCAGCGGAGCACGTCTGCGAAGAAGGGATGGAAGCTATCGGGGTGAAAGTGCGCCAAAGCGTCATCGTATAAGCCGAGCGCTTTAGCAGTTTGCTCGCGTTGCTCAGCCATGCGCGCCTGTCCCACCAGCTCGCGAGCGGCTTCTACGTCATCGGCTCGCACTGAGGGACCAGCGCGAGCCGATGACTTCTGCGGGCTATGTGGAGTTCTTTCCGCTCTTTCCATTATATGTCCCCGAAGGGTCGGCTCGGTTCAGCCTGAAGATAGCATATAGCGGGAAAAGTGATTCAACAGCCAGGTTTCCACTTCGGGTTGCCCGTGGGGAGCGCCGAAAATCGTGGTCGTCTCGATTTCGGTTGCCTTGAGAAGTCCGCCCAAAAGCGTCGGATCCGTGGGGAAGTAGGCGCCGAACGCGTTCCACGCCGTCGGAGTGCCGTAGACGCTCGTGTTTTTCAGACTCTGGGTAACGATGACCGGATGGGCGAACTTGATTCCGTGCGGTTGCATGTCGTAGGACACATATTCGCTGCCGTCCGAGACGATCTTGATCGCGGTGGACCTGCTGAGCGCGCCCCTTGGGAAGGTGATGGTGAAATCAGAGCCGGGAATGGTGAGCGTTCCACCGTTCCAGCCGATAGTCCCCGAGACCGTGCGCACTTCATTGAAGTGGCCTGCCGTCCATTTCACGGCATTGACCGGTATGCCATTTGGGTTGCTTTGGAAACCGATGATGTGGAGCACCGTCCCGAGGAGTCCGGTAACGATCCCGAGAACTCCGCCGAGAAGGCCGCCCAATAGATCGTTACTCGGTTGCACCTGAACCTGGGCCACCGTAACCGGAGCGGGGGGAGCCGTGGGTGAGTAATCGGAGCACGAAAGTGCTACGAATGCGCTCAAAACAAGGACGGATGAACGGACGAATCTGGAGCGAATCATCGTGACAACCCGGTTAATTGTGTAAGAAGTGGTTGCGCAAACGTGAATCGGATTTCAGCCTGACGACAGCATGTAACGTGAGAAGTGCCTTATTACCCAGACTTCTGCTTCAGGAAGTCCTGTAAGAGTCGACAGGACCGTGTGCGACAACTGCAAATCCGTCTTCGACACGGTGACCTTTCCACCGAGCTTTGCGTTGTCATCTCGGATGTACGCAGCGTAGAGCTGAGCGCGGAGCGGAACGCCAGCGACCTCGGTGAAGCTGAGAAGCTGCGTGACGGTGACATCCTTATCGAACGTGGTCCCCGACGGCTCCATCTTGTAGGCGACGTACTTGTCGTCTGGTGTGACGGTGATAGTCTTGGTGTCCTTCAGCGCGCCAGCCGGGAAAACGATCGTGAGTCCATTCGCCGGCAGCTCGATTGTGCCGCCGTCAGGACCTATCTGCCGCGAAACCGAGACGCCGCTGTTGTGCTTCTTCTTCCACCAGAGCGCCTTCAGCTCGAGATTGCCGAAGTCGGAAGCCACTCCCCCATGCTCGGGGCCTTTGGCCGCTGCTCCGGCGTTTTGTGCCGCGATCGCGTCCATCGGCGCCGTTGGAGCCCGAAAGGCGCCATCGGAGCACGAGGAGATCAGAATCGCCCCCAAGAGGACGCTGACTGAGCGGTACAATGCAGAGCGAATCATTTGATAAGTCGGTTTAGCGTTGGGCTTGCATCGACGGGGCCACCTAAGGCAACGGCTATGCCCGGTACTAACGCCTTATGGCACAAGGACTTACAAAAAGGCCCGCGCCAAGCTCATCCATAACGGTGTAATATTTTTTTACACCCGGATCGTTTCTTTACAGCTGAGCTAGATTGTGTTCGGGACGTGGCTAGCGGGCTCATTCGAGGCGGTCCGAAGCTCCTCGGGAGCGCATTCCGCAGGGCGTTGAAAGTAGCCCGGACGCGCGGCGAAAGGCGTGGCCTGAGCTCGATCTCGGCTTTGATTTTCTTCAAAAGTCTATCAAAAATTTCTTCGACATCGATGGAGCAATCGCACCCATTCTGGCGTATTACTAATCAATGAGTGGTTGTCGGAATCGCGCCGCCGCTTTTTTTCAACGGCTGAAGAACTGGCGTGAAACCTGAAGACACCACGATGTGTCTCATCGTTACACCCTTTAGCCACATAGTCTCATGTCACTCACCACGCAAAGAGCGCGGCTCGTCGTAGCCGCAAGTACCGCTTTCGTAGGCGGTCTCATCGTCGCTTCCGGAATGAACTGGACCAAGCTTGGGTTCGCTCAGACGCGGCCCACCGCAGCGCAGGTCCAACCGATCGCCGAAGCGAGCAACGCATTCGTCGCCATTGCCAACAACGTCACGCCGGCCGTCGTATCGATCGAAGTCTTCAGTGCCGCCCGGTCGACGGGCACGTCGCAGCGAGGTGGCGCGCAGGTTCCTCCGGGTGTTCCGCCCGGCATGGAGGATTTCTTCCGTCAGTTCGACATCCCGCAACGATCGGCTCCGATGCGCGGACAGGGATCCGGATTCATAGTCAGTCCGAACGGCTACATCCTTACCAACAATCACGTCGTTACAAACTCGGATCGTGAAACGATCGCCGACAAGGTCACGGTGAGAATGAAAGACCACCGCGTCTTTACGGCCAAAGTCATCGGTCACGACCGCACGACTGACGTCGCCGTCATCAAGATCGATGGCAATAACTTCCCAACTGTGGCTTTGGGCAACGATGCCACGTCCCGCATTGGCGAGTGGGTTCTTGCCATTGGTAACCCGCTGGGTCTCGAGAACACCGTCACCGCTGGAATCATTAGCGCGACTGGAAGGGCTCTTCCCGACCTGATGAACCCGAACGGAACGAATCAGTACGCCATCAGCGACCTGATTCAGACCGACGCCGCGATCAATCCCGGCAACTCGGGTGGTCCGCTCGTCAATTCGCGCGGAGAAGTGATCGGCATCAACAGTGCGATCGCGAGCCCGACCGGTTACAACGCCGGCTATGGCTTCGCTATTCCGATCACGCTCGCAAAGCGGGTCATGGACGAGATAATCGCGCATGGCAAGGTCCGCGTTCCTGCGCTTGGCATCGGCATTGACGACGTGACCCCTGAAGACGCCGCTGTAGCGGGAGTCAAGGACATCCGTGGCGTGCTCGTTCGTAACTTCCCGAGCGATGACACTCCGGCGAAGAGAGCAGGTCTCCAGCCCGGCGATGTGATCATCACGGCCGACGGGCAACCGGTCGATCGTGTTAGCACGCTGCAAAGGATCGTGCGCAATCACAACCCTGGTGAGACGATCGACATCGAAGCAATGCGCTACGGTCAGAAGAAGAACTTCCGCGTGACTCTCATGGAAGCGCCAGACCAGGAGGTCGCGAGCTCGGATACTCGGACAGAGCCAGCGCAGCGAGGCACCGCTCACCCGGCACTTGGAATATCTGTTGCGCCGGTAAGCACCGAGATCGCAGCGCAGGCGAGAATGCCGGCGCCCGTACGCGGTGTGATGGTCACGGATGTGAACCCAGGTGGTCCGGCCGAGGACAAACTTTTCAGGAATGACGTGATCACGCAGGTGCTCTATCCTGCACCGGCTCGACCCATCAACACGCCAGCGGACCTCGAGGCGGAGCTATCACACCTGAAGAGCGGAGATTACATCAGCCTGAAGGTGTTCCAGCTTGGGGGATCGGATCACTCACCGCGTATCGTGAACCTGCAGATCGAGAAGTAATTCAGGCGTCACAAGCGCAGGTCAAAGTAGCTTTGAGAAAAACCCCGCCTTGAGTGGCGGGGTTTTTTTGCGCGGTCTGTTCTCGCGCGCTTTGATGCGTGTCCGCGGGATCACTATCTTAGAGGCGCGACGCGGAAGTGGCGGAATTGGTAGACGCGCTGGACTTAGGATCCAGTGGAGCAATCCGTGGGGGTTCGAGTCCCCCCTTTCGCATGCTTGAGCGGTCGCAAGTCGCAAAGCAGAATCCGCTTGGAGTCCTGAGACTGGTTTTCGATGCAACGGAGACATACCCATGAAGAGAAAGAACGAAATCCCTGATTTTTCGAGAAAGAAGAAGGACTCGCAGCCACACAGCGTTCCAGACAACACGAAGCCGCAACAGCAGCACGCGCCAACTCCACCCGTGCGTTCGGGAAAACCGCCCGCCACGTCGATGAAGTCAGGTCGCAGAGGCTCGTAACTCGCTGTGGCGCATAGGGGCGCTCCCGGCCTTGAACTGAATTATTTTCGGGATCTGAACAGGACCAGGCTCGCGCTGACGCTGTTGGCGCTTGCGCTGGGTGCCAGCTCTCTCGATGGTCAGGTTTCGACGCGAGCGGGATCGTCCGAACAACGGCGGCCGTGGTCGACGGTTGGGAGTCAAGGTGATTTCGTCATTCGCCCCTTTCACTTCTCCGGTGGTGGGGCACTACCGGAGCTCAGAATCCACTACACGACCCTCGGCGTCCCACGCAAGGACTCGCGCGGCATCGTCAGGAACGCGGTTCTCATACTTCACGGCACTACGGGAACCGGCCGTGGATTTTTGAGCGATGCGTTCGCGGGACAGCTTTTCGGGCCCGGCGAGCTGCTCGATTCAGCGACGCACTACATCATTCTGCCCGACGGAATTGGAACCGGCGGCTCGAGCAAGCCCAGCGACGGACTCCACGCGCGTTTCCCGCATTACGGCTACGGAGACATGGTGACGGCGCAGTATCGCCTGCTGACCGAGCATCTCGGCGTGAATCATCTCGTCCTGGTAATGGGGACGTCGATGGGCGGAATGCAATCATGGATGTGGGCCGAGCGCTATCCCGATTTCATGGACGGCGCTGTGCCGCTCGCCAGTGTGCCAACTCAGATTGCCGGGCGAAATCGCATGATGCGGCGATTTGTGAGCATGTCGATTCGAACTGATCCCGAGTGGCGCGGCGGCGATTACACGAGCGAGCCGCACGGACTGCTGGGAGCGCTCGAGATGCTGTTCATGATGACCAGCAGTCCACGCCACCTTCAGAAAATTGCTCCGACTCGTGATAGCGCGGATGCGTACATCGACGCCTGGGCGCGGGCGCGCATGGCGAGTAACGATGCGAACGATTTCATGTACCAGTTCGAGGCGTCTTCGGACTACGATCCTTCAGGTGAGCTCGAAAAAATTCGCGCGCCGGTGCTTGCGATCAATTCAGCTGACGACCAGGTGAATCCTCCAGAGCTGGGTCTGATGGAGACTTTGATAAAACGGGTGCGGCACGGAAAGTATGTGCTGCTGCTGATCACCGACCAGACGCGAGGACACGGTACTCATTCGTTACCTGCGATCTGGAAAGGATATCTTGCGAATTTCCTGACACAGATTGCACATTAGGTCGGTACCGACGGAGTCCTTACAGGATCTCCGTTCTCCGTAATGCCTCAGTACTCTGCGTGCGCCTGGGCGTCCAGGTCTGCACTCGTAGACTGATCAAACCCCATATATCCAAATCAAAATGCGCCTTCGTGCCTGGAGTGCCGCGCTCGCCGCGCTGGCTCTCGTTGGAACCTCATGTTCAGAGAACGATCTGGTCGCTCCGGCTCCCGGAGTCCACGCCCTGGCAAAGGTGTCGTCCGCGACGGCCCTTCCTTCGCTCCGGATCAGCGAGTTTCACTACGACAACGCCGGAACCGATAGCGCGGAAAAGGTAGAGATCTCAGGCATTGCGGGTACGGATCTGACCGGCTGGAAACTCATCCTTTATAACGGATCGGCGACGTCGCGTGCGCCGTACACGACGACTGCTCTTAGCGGGACGGTCCCAGCGACGTGCGGAGCAAGAGGCGTCGTGGTGATTGCTTATCCATCGAACGGAATCCAGAACGGAGATCCGGACGGAATGGCGCTAGTACGGCCGAACGGGAATGTTGTCGAGTTCCTGTCTTATGGCGGTACTTTCGTCGCCGCAAGCGGGGCGGCCATCGGGATGCTCTCGACCGATATCGGAGTCAAGGAATCAGCCGAGCCACCGACCGAACACAACGTCGTCTCATCCCTGCAGCTGGGGACCGATGGCGTCTGGTTCAACAGCAATAAGAACGTCGATCCAGCGACTCGCGACAACACCTTCGGCGCTTGCAACGACAACATTCCCGCGGGTCCACCAACGGGTGGCGTAGCTACGGTGACTGTGTCGCCAGCGAGTGCGGCCATAGTAACTGGCGGGACTCAGCTCTTCGGCGCTTCCGCTTTCGACGCCGACAACGATCAGGTGACAGACTCCGAGATCGCGTGGACGACATCGAATGACAACGCCAGCGTAAACGGCAACGGTTTTGTCACGGCGATAAGCCCAGGAGATGTGGAAGTAATCGCGACAGCTCCAAACGGAGTTTCGGGATCCGCAACGATCCACGTCCATCTGGCCGCCCCGCAGCCTCCAACGAGATTCTCGGAGATTCACTACGACCCGACTGGCACGGACGTGGGCGAAGCAATAGAGATCGAAGGTCCGGCAGGAACCGATCTCACAGGCTGGCAGATCATCCTGTACAATGGGAATGGCGGCGGTTCTTACAACACCGTGGACTTGAGCGGCTCGATCCCCGCCACGTGTGGCACGCGCGGCGTGGTCGTCACGAATTACCCCTCCAACGGCATCCAGAACGGCTCACCCGACGGCTTCGCGCTAGTCAACGCGTCGGGGGTCGTGGAATTCCTTTCATACGAAGGCACCTTCACGGCGACCGATGGACCCGCGATTGGGATGGAGTCCGTTGACATCGGAGTCTCGGAGAGCTCGGATGGTGCTGATCAGTCATTGCAGCGCGACACCAGCGGTATCTGGTTCGGTCCGATCGAGAACAGCTTCGGTGCTTGTAACGGAGCCGTAGGCGGCAAGGCGGGGAAATCAATCAGCTTCTCGGGACGCCTTTCGAGTGACCCGGCGCTCCCGGTCGGGTTCGAAGATCAGCTCTTTGCAACACTACACAACGGAACGACAACCGTCCCAACGACTTTCACCTGGCAATCCACGACTCCGGACATTGCGAGCATCGATGCGAATGGTGTGATGCACGCTCTGGCCGCCGGGACTGCAACGTTCGTGGCGACAGCTGCTGACGGAACATCCGCGACATTCTCGCTGCCGATGACAGTCGCAACCCTGGGAGGGACCGCTGACTATCGCGGCAACACTGCTTTCGGAATTCCAGTCGACGGCGATGCGAGTGACGACTTCATCATCACTCGGGATCAGTACACGATCTCCTACAACCAGAATCGCAACACTCCGAACTGGGTGAGCTACGAATTCGACGCGAGCCACTTCGGCGCAAACGTGGATAGATGCGATTGCTTCACGCACGATCCGGCGCTGCCGGCGAGCTTCACGCATCTCACCACCGCTGACTACACGGGTGCTGGCGCGTTCGCCGGCTACGGGATCGATCGCGGCCACATGGCGCGTTCGTTCGACTTCACCTCGGGCACGCTGGACAACGCGAGATCGTACTATCTCTCGAACATCATTCCTCAGGCTGCCGCCGTGAATGAAGGCCCGTGGGCGATACTCGAGGACTCGCTCGGCAATCTCGCCCGATTCCACGACAAGGAGGTCTACGTCATCGATGGCGTCGCCGGAAGCATTGGCACGGTGAAGGGCGAAGGGAAGATCACGATCCCGGCCAGCGAATGGAAAGTCGCGCTGGTGTTGCCGCGCGACCATGGACTATCGGATGTCCACAGCTGGAGCGATATCGACGACGTGATCGCTGTCCTGATGCCGAACGATCCGTCCATCGCGTCGGATTGGAAACTGTACAAGACCACGGTCGACGAGATACAGCGCGCCAGCGGGTACGATCTTCTCTCGGCTTTGCCCGACAACATCGAACAATCCGTTGAAGGGAGCGCCTTCGCTGCCGCGAAGAACCTGAACGGCGCAGCTGCTCTTATCTCGAAGCTTGCCGCGAACAGCAACATCGGCGCGGGCAACGCCAACTCTCTGCAGAAAAAAATCGACGCTGCGCAGCAGCAGCTTGGCGTCGACAATGTCACCCCTGCAACAAACCAGTTGCGCGCGCTGTTGAACGAGCTGAACGCCATGATCGCCTCGGGTCGTGTAGCGGCCGACGACGCGGCGGCGCTCGAGTCGATGGTGAATGGAGTGATTGCCTCAGTATCCAACTAGCGAAGCGCTATAGCAAAGGGGCCCGTCTCGACGAGACGGGCCCCTTTGTTTTTGGGCAACCTACCTGTTGCTCAGACTTCCGCCTCGAGATTGATCCCGGATTCGGCCAGGTGCGTCAGGAGATGGTCTGTCTCTCCTTCCTCGTCGAGCGTCCGTTGAAGCAGGTCCGCCTGATTGTCGAACCCTAACTGACGCGCGTAGGTTCGGACGGTTCCGTAGCCCGCCATTTCGTAGTGCTCGACGTGCTGCGCCTTGGAAATCAATCCGGCGTCAAGCACTTCCGGCTCCGGGTCTTCCTGTATGAGCTCGCTGCCCTCCTCGATGAGGGCCTCCATGCCCACGCATTTCTTTCCGCGGGGACTCACTCCAAGCTCCTGACAAATTCGCTCAAGACGGGCTGCGTGTTCGGCAGTCTGCTTGAGGTGCGTTCTAAAAGCCTGCTGCAGCTCAGGGGTGTTCGCGGCCTTCGCCATTTTGGGCAACGCCTTGACCAGTTGCTTCTCTGCGCTGTAAAGGTCTTTGATTTCTTCGACGTAAAGGTCCTTCAGGGTGTCCATTTCCATAATCGCCTCCATCCGATACCGAGTTGTCGATTGATTTGTGCGCGTCATAAAGGGCAAGGGCGGTGCCGCTCGACACTTTGGCAGTCTGTTATATTCCCAGCATGAAAATCGAGTTCACGCCCCGCGCATCTGAGGGGGTCGAGCGCCACATTCAGGTTTCGGTCCCCGTCGAAGCCGTGAAGGATGCAGAGGAGAAAGCTGCTCGGCGGTACGCATCGACAGTTCGGCTACCTGGGTTCCGTCCGGGAAAGGCGCCCGCAACTGTCGTGCGGAAAAAATTCGGTGAGGCCATCAGGCAGGAAGCGCTGGAGTCGCTCGTCCGCGAGGCTTACGAGGAGTTCGTCGAAAAGGAAAGCATCAAGGTTGCGGCGCAGCCCCACGTGCACGATCTGAAGTTCGAGGAGGGCAAACCCCTGACCTTCGAGCTCCATCTTGAGCTCAGGCCGAACATCGAGCTTGCTCGCACCAACGGGTTCCGCATCGAACGCCCAGCAGTAAACGTCACGGAGCAGCAGCTCAATGAGCAGCTCGAGCAGGTCCGCGATGAAAAGGCGACATGGACCCCGGTAAACGAGAAGCCGCAACCCGGCGACATGGTGAATGTTCAGATCGCGACCTCTTCCACCGATGGCGAAGCGGGCGAAGGCAAGAGTTATCCTATCGTGCTGGGAGCCGGACAGGCCATTCCAGGCATAGAGGAGCTCGTCATGAGCGCGTCACCTGGAGAGACTGTAGAGCGACCGGTAAAATGGCCCGAGGATTTTCCTGACGAGACGCAGCGTGGACAAACGAAGACGGTCCGGATAACACTCAACGAGGTGAAGCGGAAATCCGCGCCACCGCTTGACGACGCCTTCGCGCGGGAGGTGGGTGATTTCGAGTCACTCGACGCACTAAAGCAGGCGGTCAGGTCTGATCTCGAGCGTCATGCCGGCCACGAGATAGAGGCGGGTGTGCGGCAGCAGCTTGTCGACCAGATAATCTCCGCAAATGCGTTCGACGTTCCGCGGAGCTGGGTGCAGCAGTTCGTGGAGAACTACGCTGAGGCGTACAAGATACCGGCCGAGCAGCGCGAGCAATTCGCGGGGGAGTTTCGCTCGATGGCCGAGCGTCAGATAAGACGCGACCTCGTAATCGAGACGATCGCGGAAAAAGAGGGTTTGACTGCGACGGAGAAAGACCTGGACGACCGCATCGCCGAGCAGGCCGAGAAGCGCGGCGCGAATCCGGGGCAGATTTACGCGCAGCTGGAAAAGAGTGGGCGGCTCAAGGAAATGGAGCGAAGCATCACCGAGGATAAAGTTTTCAAGTGGCTGCTGGACCGAAACGACGTTCTGACCAATGCCTAAAAGGGAAGAAGAAGAACCAATGCCGACGATCTACACGCCGTACGTCATCGAGCGCTCGAGCCGTGGAGAGCGCACCTACGATGTTTTCTCACGTCTGCTCATGGACCGGATCATTTTTCTGGGAACGCCGATCAACGACGATGTCGCCAACATCGTGATCGCGCAGCTCTTGTTCCTCGAGTCCGACAATCCCGAGCGTGACATCCACATCTACATCAACTCGCCGGGCGGCAGCGTATCAGCGGGTTTGGCGATCTACGATACGATGCAGTTCCTCAAGTCTCCCGTGAACACGAACTGCATGGGACTGGCTGCGAGCATGGGTGCGTTTCTGCTCGCGGCAGGTCGGCCCGGAAAGAGGTCGGCACTTCCCCACTCGCGGATCATGATTCACCAGCCGTCGCAGGGCGGCGGGGGCGGGACGGCCTCCGACATCGAGATCCAGGCGAAGGAGATCATCCACCTTCGCACGCAGATGAATACGCTGATGGGCAAGCATACCGGACAGCCTGTCGAGCGGATAGAGCGCGATACCGATCGCGACCGTTTCATGTCGGCCGAGGAGGCAAAGGAGTACGGGCTGATCGATAACGTGATCTCGTATCGCGGCGAGATGGAGGAAGCGCTCAAAAAGGCCTGATTTTCGGGGCGCTGTTACTTGTGAATTTCTTCACAAGTCTCTCCCCGGATTCATTGCTTGACCGTTTTCGCCACGGCTGTTAGGTATCTTTAGGTAGGCTCCGAGGCTGATTTTTCGGGCCGCATCACTCGTTCCCCCGCTGAGCCATGTCCCAAGAGAAACACCTTCGTTGCTCCTTCTGCGGAAAGTCAAAGGATTCTGTCCGGAAGTTCATATCCGGACCGTCCGTTTACATTTGCAACGAGTGCATTGCTCTTTGCAACGAGATTCTGGCGGAGGATGAGGAGCGCGAAGTTGCTGAGGCGATAACACAGGTACCGTCGCCTCAGGAGATCAAGGATGTGCTCGACCAGTACGTGATCGGACAGGAACAGGCCAAGAAAGCACTTGCCGTCTCCGTCTACAATCACTACAAGCGCATCAACTCGACGTCGCTCAAGGACGACGAAGTAGAGCTCGATAAGTCGAACATTCTGCTCATCGGACCGACCGGCGTTGGCAAGACTCTTCTGGCACGCACGCTCGCCCGGATCCTCGACGTCCCCTTCACGATTGCCGACGCAACGACCCTCACCGAAGCGGGATACGTTGGCGAAGATGTCGAGAATATTCTTGTTCGGCTGCTCCAGGCTGGCGACTTCAACGTCGCTGAATGCGAGCGCGGAATCGTTTACATCGACGAGATCGACAAAATCGCCCGCAAGTCGGAGAATCCGAGCATCACCCGCGACGTCTCGGGAGAAGGAGTTCAGCAGGCGCTTCTCAAGATCATTGAAGGAACCGTGGCGTCTGTGCCGCCCCAAGGCGGGCGGAAGCACCCGCAGCAGGAATACATCCAGCTCAACACGAAGGATATCCTCTTCATCTGCGGCGGCGCGTTCGACGGGCTCGAGAAAATCATCGAGGCTCGCACGGGCCGCAGACAGATTGGATTCAATGGCACCGCCGCGCGCGACAAGAAGCTCGCCCAGACGAAGATGTTCAGTGAAGTCGAGCCGGACGATCTTCTCAGGTACGGGCTGATCCCCGAGCTCGTCGGGCGCCTTCCGGTTACAGTTGCGCTCGAGGGACTCGACGAGGACGCGTTGGTCCGAATCCTCAAGGAGCCCAAGAATGCGCTCACGAAGCAGTACACCAAGCTGTTCGGTCTCGAGGATGTAAAGATCACCTTCGACGAAGGCGCGCTGGTCGCAATCGCGACCAAAGCTCTCAAGCGCGGCACGGGGGCACGCGGACTTCGCGCGATCCTCGAAGAAGTTCTCATGGAAGTGATGTTCGATCTTCCGGGCAGAGATGACGTAGTCGAGGTGAAGGTCACCGAGTCGTGCATCACCAACGGTACGCAGCCGCTGCTCGAGATCTCGCCGATGCGGAGAAAGAAGGAAGCCTAGAGCCCTGCCACAAATCTTTCAGCGCGACAACGAGAGCATCCCGACGTCGGACCGGATTCCGGTCCTTCCACTTCGGGATGTTGTCATTTTCCCCTATGTGGTTATTCCGCTGCTCGTGGGGCGACCCGCATCCCTCGCGGCAATCGAAGCGGCGCTGGCAGAGGACAAGGTCATCCTGCTGGTCGCGCAGCGTGACGGAGAGAAGCAGGAGCCGGCTGCCGCCGATCTTCATCGCACCGGAGTAATCGGGCGAGTCGTACAGGTGTCGCGTCTTCCCACTGGAACGACGCGGGTGCTGGTTGAGGGCGTCGCGCGCGCGCGCGTCACTCGATACATCCCGGCTGGGGGCGTTCTCAGAGCGGCAGCTGCTCCATTTCCGTTCGATGGTACGGCAGCCGCCGATCCGGAAACGGAAGCGCTCAGCAGACGCGTGATGAATTCCTTCGAGGAATACGTCAGTCTGCACCGCCGTATCCCCCCGGAAATCGTGACGATCATCCAGAGCGCGAACTCGCCCGAGCGTCAGGCTTTCGGCGTCGCGGCGCACATCGCGGTTCGGTTCGAGCTGCGGCAATCGCTCCTCGAAGCGAACACGCTGCGAAATCTGCTCGAGATGCTCGGAGAGCTTCTGTCTGGCGAGATCGAGCTTCTGCGGCTCGAGCGAAAGATCGACGACGACGTGCGCGGCGCGATGTTCCAGAACCAGCGCGAGTTCTATCTGCAGGAACAGCTGCGCGTCATCCACCGTGAGCTGGGCGAGGACGACAGCGATGATTTCGCCGAGCTCGAGGCGCAGGTAAAGAAGAAAGCACTTCCGCCGGTTGTCGAGGAAAGAACGCTGCGCGAGCTCAGAAAACTGCGGCGCATGCCTCCGATGTCGCCCGAATTCACGGTGGCGCGCAACTTCGTCGACTGGATAGTCGCGATCCCCTGGACGGAGCGCACCGACGAGGTTCTCGACGTCGCGCACGCGCGAACTATTCTCGATGCGGACCACTATGGACTGGACGAAGTGAAGGATCGCATCCTCGACTTCATAGCCGTGCTTTCGCTCGTCGGACGGCTCGAGGGGCAAATCCTTTGTCTCGTCGGACCGCCGGGAGTCGGAAAGACTTCTCTTGGACGGTCCATCGCGCGCGCCCTTGGCCGCAAGTTCGTTCGGATGGCTCTCGGTGGCGTTCGAGACGAGGCCGAGATCCGCGGGCACCGGCGCACGTACATCGGATCGATGCCGGGACGAATCATCCAGGCAATGAGACGCGCCGAAGTCGTGAACCCGGTAATTCTTCTCGATGAAGTCGACAAGCTTGGTCAGGACTTCCGCGGGGACCCGGCTGCGGCGCTGCTAGAGGTTCTCGATCCAGAGCAGAACATGACGTTCAACGACAACTATCTCGAGGTCGATTACGATCTCTCGCAGGTGTTGTTCATCACAACCGCCAACACGCTGGCTGGGATCCCGGAACCGCTGCGCGACCGAATGGAGATTCTTCGCATCGCCGGCTACCTGGATCACGAGAAGCTCGCGATCGCAAGGCAGTACCTGCTGCCGAGGCAGATCGAAGCGAACGGACTGAAAAAGGAGAACGTGGCGCTCGAGCCCGACGTGCTCACGGCAATCATGCGCGGATACACCCGTGAGGCGGGAGTTCGCGAGCTCGAGCGAAGACTTGCGCGCGTCGCCAGAAAGATCGCGCGCAAGCGAGCAGAGATCCCTACCGACGAAATAACGCGCACAGTCAGCGTCGACGACCTCAAGGAGCTTTTGGGCTCGCCCCCTTTCGATCCGGACGATACTTCGCTCGACGACAAGGTGGGTGTAGCGTCCGGACTCGCGTACACTTCTGCCGGCGGCGAGGTACTCGAGATCGAGGTGAGCGTCGTCAAGGGTCGCGGCAAAGTGCAGCTGACTGGTACACTGGGTGACGTGATGAAGGAGTCAGCGAGCGCGGCTCTGTCATATGCAAGGGCGCGGGCTCGACCACTTGGAATCGAATCAGAGTTCTATCGCACTAAGGACATCCACATCCACATGCCAGCGGGAGCGACGCCCAAAGATGGTCCGTCGGCCGGAATCGCCATCGCTACGGCGGTGATCAGCGCCCTCACTGGAGTGCCGGTGCGCGGCGATGTCGCGATGACCGGGGAAATCACGCTGCGCGGGCGAGTGCTGCCGATCGGCGGCCTCAAGGAAAAATCGGTCGCAGCGCACAGGAACAAGGTCAGCGACGTCATCATTCCACACGGCAACGCGCGAGATGTCGACGACTTGCCCGACGAGGTGCGCGCGTCGGTGCGCTTTCATCCCGTTAAGACGATGGACGAAGTGCTCGCTCTCGCTCTCCGCACGCAGTCGCAGCCATCGACCACGTCGGGTGATGCCCTCTACGATTCCGTAACGCACTAGAATGCCGACGGACCCGGGTGCCGACCGGCTCGTCATCCGAAACGTCGAGTTCATTGGGGGGATGGCCGAGAAGCATGGGTGGCGTCCCGAATCGTCGTTGCCGGAGGTGGCGTTCGCTGGTCGCTCGAACGTCGGGAAGTCGTCGCTTCTCAACGTGCTGGTCCGCCGCAAATCTTTTGCGCGGGTGAGTCGCACTCCAGGTCGCACGCGCGAGATCAACTTCTTCCGGATCAACAACAGCTTCGTGCTGGTGGACTTTCCGGGATACGGTTACGCGCGAATCTCCAAAGAAAAAAAAGCGGAGTGGCGTCCCATGATCGAGAGTTACGTGAGGCGGACCACCCAGCTTCGGGGTATAGTGCTGTTACTGGACATCAGGCGCGAACCGAGCGAAGATGACCGGGCTATGCTGGATTTCCTCGCCGAGCTGGAGGTGCCGACGATCGTAGCTCTGACGAAGTCCGACAAACTGAGCAAGGCGGGTGCGCACGAGAGGACTGATACTATATCTCGCGCGCTCGCGCTGGAACCCGAGCAGGTGATTCAGTTCAGCGCGCACACCGGTGAAGGACGGGTCGAGCTTCTAGAGGCAATTACGGACCTCGTCGAACAGAGATCAGAGCTGGATTCAAAGTGAGAGTGCTCGATTGTGCGCTAGTGGCTGCGACGGTGCTGATCGCAGCGGCGTGCGCTTCCGGAACGGGTGGGGCCGCGGCACAGTCGGGAACCCTGGCCCCGATCTCAGATGACACCGTTGGACGAGCCAACGTGCCCGTCGGGTTCGGAACGCTGCGGCAGGACGACATCGCGATCAGGATCGAGATGCCTGGTTTGATAGTGCGCGCGATTCCGCTCGACGAGAACCTGATTCGCCTCCTGACTCCGGATTCTTATAGAGCTCTCCGGGATTTGCAGGAAAGCAACAAGCAGGCGATCGCCGCTGTGACGCGCCGCACTGGTGGGCGCGCGCCGGACTTGTGGTACGTATCGTTCTATGGCGTCGAGCCGGACGTCCATTTCAGTCCGATGGAGCTCGTGATTACGAGCAGCGGCCGCGATTTTCGTCCGCTGGAGCTCGTGCCCCTCAGCTCGGGCTTTGGCGAGCAAAGACTCAAACAGCGCGAAACACAGAGCGCGCTTTATCTGTTTGACGAGGAGATCGACCTCGACCAACCTCTCACCGTAACTTTCCAGAACGTGCGCAACGACGACTGGGAGCAGATATTGACGCGGGTCGAGAGAGAGCGCGCGCTGGTGCGCGCCAGGGCGACCCGACCGAGCGATCACTAATCAAGAAACCTGACATGGCGATTTATCCGCTGCGGAAACTTCCAGGCCTGCCGACCGCCGGCATTGGCGCTCAGTGGCTCGAAAAGATTGGCGACGAGCTGCAATCCGGTCGGGACTGGGCATCGCTTTGCAGACGGACGCTTTGCGAGATTGCGTATCCCGGCTTCGCGAAAAATTGGGAGACGGCCGTCGAAGACCCCAAGCTTCCGCTCGCGACGCGCCTTGCACTCTCGGCGCTCGATCCAAGCAACGTTACTCTGGAGCCCGAGTACTACGCGGAGTGTGATGACGCGCGATTCCAGAAGGTGAAGCCGCTCCTCTGGCTATGGTATTCCTTCGATCGCACGCCGCTCGGGGGTCAGAACGTTGAGCTCGGAGTGCAGCTCAGACGTCTCCTCGCTGCGCACATTTTCAAGCGGTGCGGTGAAAACTTCAAGGCGTTCCAGCACGTGGAGTTTTCTTTTGGCTACAACATGGAGGTCGGGGACAACGTGGCGGTGCACCGGCACGTCCTGCTCGACGACCGTGGTGGAATCTCGATCGGCAACAACGTGTCGATCAGCGATTACGCCAACGTTTACAGCCACACGCACAGCATCGTCGATCAGCGGGACGTGACGGATGCGCTGACGCGTCTCGACGACGGGGTGAGGATAACGTACCACGCGACGGTGCTGGCGGGCGTGCACGTCGCGGAGCAGGCGATGGTGGGAGCAATGGCTGTCGCCACGAAGGACGTGCGACCGTACCACGTCTATGTTGGGATACCGGCGAAGAGTGTGAGGGTCAAGCCGAATGCTCCGTCAGGCGGGGAGAATCTTACAACCGTCAAGCGGCGGTAGGGCGAGCAAGGGCAGCCGAGAGCGAAGGTCAGCAAGGCAGCCGAGAGCGAAGGTCAACAAGGCAGCCGAGAGCGAAGGTCAACTTAACACTACACGCTACCGGCTGATCGCGACCCGCTGGTCGCTGCTCGCTCGCTATCGGCGAATGCTCACGGCTTCCAGCTATTAAGAGCTTGGCGCACTCGGGCGAGCTACGGCACCCTTAGCACATCCTCGACGGGGCCGGCGTTGCCCTTCCGCAAAAGGTGATGGGCGTCGCGAAGGGCGTGCGCTTCGCGCGGCCAGGTGAAGCGGTCGCATGCGTCGTCCAGCGAAAGCCATTCGAATCCCTGGTGCTCTTCGCTCAGTGTCACATCGGCATCATCTGCGACGAAGGCCGCGAAGGTAATGCACATTTGAACGGTGTTACTCGCGTGCAGATAAAGACTGCTCACCGTCACGTTGTAAAGCGAATCCGGCTCGAGCCCCGTCTCCTCTCGAAGCTCGCGCACCGCCGCCTTTTCAGGTTTCTCGCGGGCGTCGATTTTTCCATAGACGGTCTCCCACGACCCCGGTCTCTTTCCGTCCGCGGCCCGCTGCAGCGCCAGCACGCGCCAATCTCCCATGTTGTGGCGTATCACGAAGATCTCGATTACGCCCGGACTGATGCGTGTCACTCCCTGCTCCGGCGGTTTTTCATAGACCATCGGCCCCGGCGAATTATGTGCCGAGCGATGCTGGCGGTGATCAGTCCGGGCGAGCTCGGGCTCGACGACACGAACCAATTCCTGAACGCTCGTATCGCCTGAAAGAAGACGAGCGCAGCCGCATGCCCAGAGCGATCGCGTTCCCGATGCGCGGGCCGCGTGCAGCAGTCGCTCCGTCGCCTCGTTTCCGGCTACGGCTCGCTCGATCTCTGGCGTGGCAACGAGCACTTCGGTCAAAGCGATGCGGCCCGCGTAGCCCGTCATCGAGCACTCGTTGCAGCCGACGGGCGCGTACACCATCGAATCTTCGGGGATCGTCCCGACAAGGCGTCGTGGCACGCCGGCGTTCGCCACCAGCTTGCACGCCGGGCAGAGTCGGCGAATGAGTCGTTGCGCAACTACACCCTTGAGCGCCCCAGCGAGCTTGATCGAGTCGACGCCCAGGTCCGTGAGTCGAACGATCGAGCTGCAAGCGTCATTGGTATGAAGCGTAGCGAAAACGAGGTGCCCAGTGAGCGACGCCTGGATGGCGATAGCGGCCGTTTCACGATCGCGGATCTCTCCGATGAGAACGACATCCGGGTCCTGGCGGAGAACCGATCGAAGCGCTGAAGCGAAAGTCAGCCCGGCTTTCTCGTGGATCTGAACCTGTACGATACCCGGTATTCGATATTCGACCGGGTCTTCCACAGTTATTATGTTGACGCCGCGATGCAGAAGAAGCTTGAGCGCGGCGTAAAGCGTAGTGGTTTTGCCGGACCCGGTCGGACCAGTCACCAGGATCAAGCCCTCCCGTACATCGAGCAGCTTCTGCATTCGCGGACCGTCGACGGGATCGAGTCCAAGCGATTCGACAGAACGAAGCGCGGAGCGCGAATCGAGAATACGGATCACGACCTTTTCGCCATGCGAAGCCGGCAGGGTCGAGACTCGGAGGTCCACTCGAGCGCCGTTGATAGCTACCCGAGCGCGTCCGCCCTGCGGTCGCAGCCGATCAGCGATGTCCATCTGCGACATGATTTTGATGCGCGAGACAAGCGGGACCCCGACGGCCTTGGGGAGAACCATGACATCCTTGAGCATTCCATCGATCCGGTAACGGACGGCGATTCCGCTCTCGCCGGCTTCGAGATGGATATCGCTTGCTCCCTGAGCGATCCCCTCTGCCACGATGCTGTCGACAAGCTTGATCACCGGCCGCTCGGCGTCCTCATCGATTTCCTCGACCGTGGCGTCGGCGCGTTCGATGTTCGCCTCAACGCCTGCCCGCCTGCCGCTTGCAACGGTTCGAGACGATGCGCCAGTTTGAGTGCTCGAGGCGTCGATGATCTCGGTCACACGACCTGCAGGCGCGTACACCTCTTCGATTCGGTCGCGGATCCTGCTCGGCGGCGCAAGCGACATCGTTACTCGGCGCGAAGCAGCAAATTCAAGCGTCTTCTCGCAATCGATGTCGTAGGGGTTTGACGTCGCGATTTTCAGAGTGGTATCGGACAGTGACAGCGGAAGAATCGCAAATCGACGCGCGAGCCACTCCGGAACCTTGTCGCGTGCTTCCTTGCTGGTGAGAAGATCGCCGGCCGCATGGAGCTTCAGGTCGTCCGATACCGCGGCGATGATCTCGTCGTCTGAAAGGAGGGCCTCGCGAACGGCGGTGTCCCAGTAGCTCCCCTCCAATCTGGATTCGAGCAGCTCCAGCGAGGCCTCGGGAAGCTTTTCCTTCAGGATAGGAAGAAGCCAACCATCGCTCATGTGTGGATTGGCGGTGCAGGTCACCTCGTACACTAGGCCCAGCAGGCAGATGCACCGTAGTCAAATCAATTCATGTGGAATCGCTCTGATTGTCCTTTCGCTGGTCTCGGTGGCGAAAAACGGCGACGCTCAACAAGCGCAATGTCCATCACGGCGCCTTGCCGGACAATCGGTTGAGCGGGGCTGGACAGCCTATAGAGCAGGCGACGTAGCGCGCGCGGAGACCGAGTTCAAGCAGGCGCTGTCACTGTGTCCCAGAGATGCGGGAGCGCTTACCGGCGCGGGCTACGCCTCAATGCGTCGCGGTCAGCTCCCCCGCGCACGTGAGTACTTCCGGCTGGCGATCGCTGCCGACTCTGGCTCGTACGACGCCGAGGCAGGAGCAGGAATGGCTGCCTACCGCGCTGGTGATCTCGCCGATGCGCGCCGAAGTTTCGAAAGAGCGCTGGCGATAGTACCGGGCGATTCGACTGCTCAGTCATACATCGCGAAGCTGCCCGTTCAAGTAGCAGAGGTCGCTCCTGAGCATCACGCGAGGCCAGCGACAACCATTGTCGGCGCAAAGACTGGAAAACGTGTCTTCGAAATTCCCGACGCGTCGGGACACTGGTCACCGATGTGGATCAAAGCGGTGAATCTTGGCGCGGCGCTTCCGGGGAAATATCCGTCAGAGTTTCCTACCGCCGATGGCACTTATGAGAAATGGATTGCACTTGTCGCGGCAATGGGCGCGAACACGATCCGGGTCTATACCATCCATCCGCCGCATTTCTACGCGGCGCTGCGGAGCTGGAATCTCGCGCACCCAACGCATCCGATTTGGCTCATTCACGGAGTATGGGCGGAGCTTCCACCGGGGAAGAAGCAGGAAAAGTACGACGACCCGAAGTGGCTAGGTGATTTTCGCGGTGAGATGCGTCGCGTCGTGTCACTTCTCCATGGCGACGCGCTCATTCCCGCTTCGCCGGGACACGCGAGCGGTGTTTACCGCGCGGACGTTTCGCAATGGACGCTCGGCTACATAATCGGCCGTGAGTGGGAGCCGTACTCAGTGGTCGCGTACAATGCGTCACATCCCGGCAGAACGAGCTTCACTGGCAAGTTCGTCGGAATCAACGGCGGTAACCCTCTCGAGGTGTGGCTCGCGGAGCAATGCGATTACCTCGCGAGCTACGAGATGGAGCAATACAACGCACAGCGTCCGATCGCATATACCAATTGGCCGACGCTCGATCCGCTCGTTCATCCAACGGAGACGACCAAGGCGAGAGAGGTCGCGCTGCTAAAGGCTCGCGGTGAAAAGCTCGTCGAGGCGCCGAAAGAGTATGACAATGACACCGTATCGCTCGACGCGGTAAAAATGCGCGCGACGGCCGCCTATCCCGCCGGCGTGTTCGCTTCGTATCACGTGTATCCCTATTATCCTGATTTTCTGAACGTTGATCCGACCTATTCGAAAGCCCGGTCGCCCGAAGGGCCGAGCAATTACTTCGGATACCTGCGTGAGCTGGTGGGACATCACGGCGAAATGCCGGTGGTGATCAGCGAGTTCGGTGTGCCGTCGTCGCGCGGAATCGGGCACTTCCAGGCGCAGGGCTGGAATCACGGTGGATTGACAGAACAGCAGCAGGCGAGCATCGACGCGCGACTCACGCGGGACATCTACGCGTCGGGGGCCGCGGGTGCGGGGCTATTCTCTCTGATCGACGAATGGTTCAAGAAAAACTGGATCGTCATCGACTTCGAGATCCCCGCGGATCGAAAGCGACTGTGGCTCAATCCGATGGACGCCGAGGAAAACTATGGGGTCGTAGCGATGCGCGCGGGACGGAAGGATTCGGGGATCACCATCGACGGTGATACTGCCGATTGGGGCGGACGTCCGGTTTTGTATTCCTCACCGACAAGCAATTCTGGCGCGGGACGGCCTCTCTCGCTCAAGTCCCTGCGCGTCGCGTACGACGAAGCGTACGTGTACCTGCGACTGGATGTCGGCAGGATTGACTGGTCGAAGGCGCACTATCAGATAGGCATCGACACGTATCGGAAGGACCTGGGCGATGCGCGTCTTCCGCATACCGGGTCCCGAAGTCCGGTCGGGCTCGAATTCGTCCTCGACATCGGAGGACCGAACGACACACAGCTCCTGGTTGACCATCCCTACGACCCATATCGCGCCGTTCCAATCCCAGGCAGTAAGCCGATAGCGATTCAATACGTC
Organism: Gemmatimonadaceae bacterium; assembly: GCA_050733435.1. Lineage (GTDB taxonomy): Bacteria > Gemmatimonadota > Gemmatimonadetes > Gemmatimonadales > Gemmatimonadaceae > UBA4720. The sequence goes on from JBOHTB010000095.1 coordinate 43,559, forward strand.
TACAACAAGGCGGTAGGCTCTGTGGCGAATAACGCGGGCTCCTACGATTCACTGGTGGTTGTTCCGAATCGCCGACGCATCGGGCGGGACGGACACATTTACCCGGCTCAGAGCTACGACCGGAACCGCCTGCTCTACGCCCTGCAGTCTGATAGCTCGCTCGGGGACTGGTTCTCGAATCAATCGACCGGCGTTATAGAACTGCGACTGCCTTGGGGAATGCTGCAGGTTCTGGATCCATCCACACGGAGCGTTCTTTCCAGTATGAGCACTGACAGTCAGGGTATTGGCGTGGCGACCGACGGATTTCGATTTGTCGCAGAAAGCTACGACCAGGCGAAGCCTGCTAGCGGCGGAGATAGAC